>NZ_BADI01000737.1:0-1223 GCF_000333555.1 Herbaspirillum sp. B65
GCCCCGGCCGCCCACAACCGGCCAGGGCGGCAGCGATGGCCGCAGCCGGGCTGACCATGCGCTCATGCTGCGCGTGGGCCTGGGCCTGCGCGGCGGGCCGCGTCACCGGCAGTGCGCGCGGCGCGAACAGGGGGCGCACTGCCATGTCGGCCACGTGGGCATAGGCATCGATATAGGCGCGCGTCGGACCGGCCCAGTCGCAATCGATGCTCATGGCATTGCGCTGGATGCTCTGCCAGCGCTCGTTATCGCTATAGAGCGCAAAGGCGCGCGCCACGGCGTGCTGCAGGTCAGCCACGGTCTCGCCCTCGAACAGCACACCGGTGGCGCGCTGCGGGTCGAGATCGGCGTCGCACACGGTATCGACCAGACCACCCACGCGCGAGCCGATGGGGATGGCCCCATAGCGCATCGCATACAAGGGAGTCAGGCCGAAGGGTTCGAAGCGGGTCGGATGCAGCAGCATGTCACTGCCGGCGTGCAGCGCATGGGCGCGGCGTTCGTCGTAGCCGATATGGACTGCGATGCGGCCGGCATAGCGCTGGGCCAGCGCCAGGAAGGCGTGTTCATAGTCGTGGTCGCCGCACCCCAGCACCACCACCTGCAGGCGCGGATGACGCTCCATGATGCCCGGCAGCGCGGCGATGACCACATCGGCCATCTTCTGGTGCGAGATGCGCGAGCCCAGGCCCATCACAGGCGCAAAGGGATCGACCGGCAGCCCGAACAGCTTTTGCAGGTCGCGCTTGCAGGCGGCCTTGCCCTTCATCTTGCCGATGCTGAAGTTGCGGGCGATCAGCGGGTCATGGGCCGGATTCCACAACTCGGCATCGATGGCGTTGGGAATGGCGCGCAGATCCAGCTTGCGGAAGGACAGGATGCCATCCATGCCGCAGCCGAAACGCGGGGTCATGATTTCTTCGGCATAGTTGCGGCTGACGGTAGAGACGCAATCCGAGAAGCGGATGCCGGCCTTGAGGAAGGACAGCTTGCCCCAGTATTCGACGCCATCGCCGGTCAGCAGATGTTGCGGGATGCCGATCTGCTCGGCCGACTCCAGGGCGAAGTTGCCCTGGAAGGCTAGGTTGTGGATGGTCAGCATGGTGCCGATGTGATCCAGCCCGCATCCTCACGCTGATTGTCTTGTGCGTCCTGAGCGCTGTGGCGCTCTCCATCTATGTATCGAAACAAATCTCGCGCCCGCTCAGACATGCAGTCGGCGT
>NZ_BADI01000736.1:0-223 GCF_000333555.1 Herbaspirillum sp. B65
AGTCGCATAAGGGAGAGCGTCGACCGATGCCCTTGAGAGCCTTCAACCCAGTCAGCTCCTTCCGGTGGGCGCGGGGCATGACTATCGTCGCCGCACTTATGACTGTCTTCTTTATCATGCAACTCGTAGGACAGGTGCCGGCAGCGCTCTGGGTCATTTTCGGCGAGGACCGCTTTCGCTGGAGCGCGACGATGATCGGCCTGTCGCTTGCGGTATTCGGAAT
>NZ_BADI01000735.1:0-3016 GCF_000333555.1 Herbaspirillum sp. B65
CATGAATCGACTCATCACCGTAGAAGAAACCAAAGAACTGATCGCCAGCGGCCAATGCCTGTCGCTGGCGGGCGCGGAATGCTTGCTGGACCAACTGCCCGCAGGCAATTGGATCGGCGGCACGACCCCCTACTTCATCACCGCAGACGGTGGCGTAGTTTCGCAGGACATGATCTTCGCCACCACCCTCTCCGAATTGGGACAAGCTTCGGTCGCCCACTTTGCCGCCGAGGAACTGGCCGGCATCTGCGCCAATGCGCCCGAAAATGGCTTCGCGCTGACCATCATTCCAGCCGGCAGCAAGGCACACAAGAATTTCGCCGCCGATGCGGGCAATTTCGAAGGCGCGTTTCTCCGTCCGACGGTCGGCTGGATCGCTGGCGTCCACCTCTCCGAGCTGGGCCGCAACACGCCCAAGGTCTATGACGGTCGTGGTCCTCACAAGTACGAAGACATGGCCGTGGTCGCCTACGTGGCACTACCCGAGGACAAGTTGGCCTCCATCGAGATCATCAATCTGTTCGAACCGGATGAGGCAGACGTGCTGCGCTTCCACGAGACCAGCTTCGAAGTCGATGAATGCGAGGTCAATGGTGAACGCACCAACTTCTCCGAATACATCCGTCAACGCGGGCTGGACCATGGCCACTTGCCTCTGGTCGGCGACTTCGGTGGCGCCCATTTGAATGTCTCGCTACAACATGTCGCCAGCGACCATGGCAAGACCCAGCTTTATGCTCCCGTCTTTGTCGGAGTCGATTATCGATTCGCCAAACCCGTGACCGATTACGCTGCCGCCTTCCAGGTAAGGCTCAACGAACAGCAGGCTCAGGGCCAGGTGATGTCGTGCAATTGCATTCTCAACTTCGTCTTTGGCGACCTGGAAGGCAAGTCCATCGGTGGCCTGGCAGGTCCGGTCACCTTTGGTGAAATCGCCTATCAGTTGCTCAACCAGACGCTGGTGGTGCTGCGTATTCACTAAGCCGGATGGTTTTCTTCATCCATCGTCCGTAAGTCACAATGCCCCGCCTATCCATGTGCGGGGCATCGCTTTTTGAAGGTTTCACGTTCCGACTCGATACCGAGCCGGAACGTGTATCGCCTCAACTGCAAGACGTGCTACGGTATCAGAACGTTTCCCACTCCTCATCCGCTTTCTTGTGGCTGGACGCAGCAGCACTCTTGACGGCCTCGCGCTTCTTTGGTGAAGGCAGCGAAGCAGCTTCCTGCAGGACCGGCTTGGTGACCGCCGCCGCAGCAGCCGCAACCGGGGCTGGACGGGGCGCCACACGGGCCGGAGCTACCCGGGCTTGCGGGGTACCCGCCACCTTGAACACCCCCACCGCCGCACGCAGCTCGACGGCCTGCTCCGACATCGCCTGTGCGGCGGCAGCAGCCTGCTCCACCAGCGCCGCGTTTTGCTGGGTGACCTGATCCATCTGGACCAGCGCCTGGTTGACCTGTTCGATGCCGGCGGTCTGCTCCGAAGACGCGGCGCTGATTTCATTCATGATGTCGGTCACGTTGCGCACGGCCTGCACCACTTCACCGATGGTCTTACCGGCTTCCCCCACCAATTGCGTGCCCCGTCCGACGCGCTCGGTAGAGAGCGTGATGAGATCCTTGACGTCCTTGGCCGCGCCAGCACTGCGTTGCGCCAATGAGCGCACTTCGCTGGCCACCACCGCGAAGCCACGCCCTTGCTCGCCGGCACGGGCCGCCTCGACGGCCGCGTTGAGCGCCAGGATATTGGTCTGGAAAGCGATGCCTTCAATGACCGTGATGATGTCCGATACCTTGCTGGAACTGTCCGAAATCTCGTTCATGGTATCGATGACCCGGCTGACCACTTCTCCGCCCTTGACCGCCAGACCCGATGCATTCTCGGCCAAGGCATTGGCCTGCTTGGCATTGTCGGAGTTCTGGCGCACGGTGGAAGTCAGTTGTTCCATGCTGGAGGCGGTCTCCTCCAGCGAGGCCGCCTGCTCTTCGGTACGCTGGGACAAGTCGGTATTGCCGGTGGCAATCTCGCCCGCGGCCACCGTGATCGATTCGCCCGAGGCCTGGATGCCGCGCACGATATTGGTCAGTTGATCTTTCATGCTCACCAGCGATGCCATCAGGCTGCTACGATCGTTCGGCTTGAGCACCACGGCCACCGTCAGATCGCCCGCTGCGATGGACTGTGCCACCGAAGCGGCCTGGGCAGGTTCGCCACCCAGTGCATGAAGGATGCTGCGGGTGATGGTAAAGCCAGCGCCGATGGCCAGCAGGATCGTGAGGGAACCGGCACCGATGAGCGTCCACAAGGTCGATTGGCTCAAGGTATGCACCAGCTCGCTGCGTACCGACAGCAGCGACTCCTCGTCCTGGACGAATTCCTGCTGCACGGCACGGAAGCGATCCATGAAGATCTTGTCGTGGGTGGCGCCGAAATAGCTTTGCAGCTCCTGAGTGGAGGCACTGGCGTTGGCCTCTTTTCTCAGCTTCATCAACATCTGGTCGACTTCCTCGATCTTGTCGGTCAGATTGAGCATTTCGGCCAGACGCTTCTGCTGGGCAGGATTGTCGGCAGTCAGCGATTTGGCCTTCTCGAAGGCCGTGCGGAAATTCTTGCGTCCATTCTTGTAGGGATCCAGAAAGGCTTCATTGCCCGAGGCCACGTAACCACGAATGCCGGTTTCGACATTGACCATGTTGAGCAGCATGTCATCGGCCGCCCCCATCACTTCATAGGTGTGGACATTCATGCCACTGGGACCAGCTCTCGGCGCTGGCGCTGACATTGATGGTGGGCAGGCTGCCTTGGGCCGAAGCAAGGGGCGTTGCAGTTGGCGTTGCGCTGCCGGTGTCCGGCATCAACACATAGCCGGCGGCGGTCTTGCCGATGCGGTAGCCGCTGCCTGCCAGCAGGGCATTGAAGCCCGCTTCTACACTGTAGCTGCCCGCCAAGCCGGCGAGCGCAGGCCCTGCAACTTGCCCGCCTGCAAGGGCAATGGCACATCGGCGGCCTGGG
>NZ_BADI01000734.1:0-2112 GCF_000333555.1 Herbaspirillum sp. B65
GGGTACGCTTCTGCCGCNACGGCAGCCTGGCGTCGGCGACGTCTTATAACAACTACACAGTGAACGGTTCGTATGCGAACGCCGCGGCGGGTAGCCAGACGGTGAACGTGAACGTGGCGTTGGCAGACACGACGAACTACGCATTGAGCACGTCAAGTCAGAACAAGACGACGGCTAACATCGCGAAGGCCAATGTAACGGTAGCGAACGTGACGGCGTCGGACAAGGTGTACGACACGACGACGAACGCAGCACTGTCGAATGGGAACGTGACGGTGCAGTTGGGTAATGCTAGTGCGGCCAATGGCAGCCTCGCCAATGCGACGGCGTTCAGCAACTACACGGCCAATGGGACGTTTGCGAATGCATCGGCGGGTAATAACAAGCTTGTGAGCCTGAATGTAGCGTTGGCAGATACGACGAACTACACGTTGTCGGGAACGACGCAACAGAGCATGACGGCCAATATTGCCAAGGCCAATGTGACGGTAGCGAACGTGACGGCATCGGACAAGGTGTACGACACGACGACCAATGCGGCCATCAGCAATGTGGGTGCAGCCACGGTGTTGCTGGGTAACGCTTCTGCCGCGAACGGCAGCCTGGCGTCGGCGACGGGCTACAGCAATTACACGGTCAATGGCTCGTATGCGAACGCAGCGGCAGGTAGCCAGACGGTAAGCGTGAACGTGGCGTTGGCAGATACGACGAACTACGCATTGAGCACGTCAAGCCAGAACAAGACGACAGCCAACATTGCGAAGGCCAATGTGACGGTGGCGAACGTGACGGCGTCGGATAAGGTGTACGACACGACGACGAACGCAGCCATTAGCAATGTGGGAGCGGCGACTGTCCTGTTGGGTAATGCTAGTGCGGCCAATGGCAGCCTTGCCAATGCGACGGCGTTCAGTAACTACACGGCCAATGGGACGTTTGCGAATGCTTCGGCGGGTAACAACAAGCTTGTGAGCCTGAATGTAGCGTTGGCAGATACGACGAACTACACGTTGTCGGGGACGACGCAGCAGAACATGACGGCCAATATTGCGAAGGCCAATGTGACAGTGGCGAACGTGACAGCGTCGGATAAGGTGTACGACACGACGACGAACGCGGCACTGTCGAATGGCAACGTGACGGTGCAGTTGGGTAATGCGTCGGCCGCGAACGGAACGTTAGCGAGTGCGACGGCGTTCAGCAACTATACGGCCAATGGGACGTTTGCAAATGCATCGGCAGGTAGCAACAAGCTTGTGAACCTGAACGTGGCGTTGGCAGATACGACGAACTACACGTTGTCTGGGACGACGCAGCAGAACATGACGGCCAATATTGCCAAGGCCAATGTGACGGTAGCGAACGTGACGGTGTCGGATAAGGTGTACGACACGACGACGAACGCAGCCATTAGCAATGTGGGTGCAGCCACGGTGTTGCTGGGTAACGCTAGTGCGGCCAATGGTACGTTGGCCTCGGCGACGGGTTATAGCAACTACACGGTCAATGGATCGTACGCGAACGCCGCGGCAGGTAGCCAGACGGTAAGCGTGAACGTTGCGTTGGCAGATACGACGAACTACACGTTGTCTGGGACGACGCAGCAGAACATGACGGCCAATATTGCGAAGGCCAATGTAACGGTAGCGAACGTGACGGCGTCGGACAAGGTGTACGACACGACGACGAACGCGGCCATCAGCAACGTGGGTGCAGCCACGGTGTTGCTGGGTAATGCCAGCGCGGCGAATGGTACGTTGGCGTCGGCGACGGGCTACAGCAATTACACGGTCAATGGCTCGTATGCGAACGCTGCGGCAGGTAGCCAGACGGTGAACGTGAACGTAGCGTTGGCAGACACGACGAACTACTCATTGAGCACGTCAAGTCAGAACAAGACAACAGCCAACATTGCGAAGGCCAATGTGACGGTAGCGAACGTGACGGCATCGGACAAGGTGTACGACACGACGAAGAACGCAGCACTGTCGAATGGAAACGTGACGGTGCAGTTGGGTAATGCCAGTGCTGCGAACGGCAGCCTCGCAATGCGACGGCGTTCAGCAACTACACGGCCAATGGGGACGTTTGCGAATGCATCGGCGGGGTAGT
>NZ_BADI01000733.1:0-3045 GCF_000333555.1 Herbaspirillum sp. B65
TGGCGGATCGGGACTGAAGCGGCACGATACCACCTTGCGCAATGTGTTTGGCGTGGAGACGGCACAGGCGGTACGTATGTGCCGGCTACCCAACACGTCCCCTCACCCCGTCGTTTTTATCCCACTTCGTACAACCCGACACCCTGACTGGCGAAAAAAATTCGCCAATCTTGATCAGGCGCTACGACGCCCCCTGGGATCACACGGCCAATACCTGGGCCGTGAAACAGTAACCTGGACGCTGACTGCCGAATGAAAAAGCCAGCGCAACCCGCCACTCAGGCTTGACGCGCCGTCCCGACGCAATACGCTGCAATCGCCTGCAATACCGCTTCATCCTCCCCCACTGCCGGCACCGTGCGAATCTCCACGCCCGGATGCGCCTGGCGCAGTTGTTCCAGCAGTTCCGGCAAGTCGCGACGCACATGGCCGCCCTGCCCCAGGAACACCGGGATCACCGTAATGCGCCGGCTACCGCCAGCCACCTGCCGGGCCGCGACGGTGGGCAGATCGGGCTGCATCAGTTCCAGAAAGGCCAGTTGCACGCTGGCGCCCGGCATGGCCGCCTGGGTCAGTGCACGCAGGCGTTCGAAAGGCGCGGCCCAGGCGGGGTCGCGTGCGCCATGGGCGAACAGGATCAGGCTTTGGGTGACGGACTCGCTCATGATGGGCAACAGGTCTTTCAGGCTAGTGAGATAAAACGGTCAGGCTCAGGTGCGCTCCACCCACCACAGCGAACCGATGGCCAGCACCATGAACAACAGGCTGGGCAGGGCCGCCGTCATGAAGGCCGGCCAGGTATTGAGCAAGCCCAGATGCGAAAACAGGCTATTGATGAGCTGGAAGCACACCCCGATCATGATGCCGGTGAAGATCTTCAGACTCACACCACCGGCACGGAAATGCAGGTAGGCAAAGGGCAAGGCCAGTGCCAGCATCACGAAGATCGACAGCGGATAGACGATCTTTTTCCAGAAGGCGATCTCGTAGCGGTCGGTGCGCTGATTATTGGCTTCCAGGTGCTTGGTATAGGCCAGCAGGTCATAGGCCGACATGCGGTCCGGGTCGGCGAAGAGCACCGAGAGGATTTCCGGTGTCACCTCCGAAACCAGCTTCATCTGCGCCAGCTTCATCGTCTTGACCGGCTCGGTGATCTTGCGGTCCTTGTCGCCGGTGAAGTCCGATTGCACCACGTCGCTCAACACCCATTGATGATCGCCTTCGTACATCCCGCTCTTGGCCGTGACCATGCGCGCCATGTGGAAGTCGGTATCGAGTTCGTAGAGCTTGACGCCTTCGATACGGCCATCCGGTTGCACGGTCTGGATGTTGATGAAGCGGCTGCCGGTGACGTTGCCTTCCAGGCCGTGGTCCTTGATCACGTCCTTGGCCCACATGCCGGAACGGAACTGCGAGGACATCGAGGAGCCCTGTGCTTGCAACCGGAGCTTCTCGGCCCACTCCGACGCCTTGGGTGCGATCAGTTCGCCAAAGATGATGGTGATGACCGCAAAGCCTACGCCGATGCGCAAGAGCACCTTGGCCGCCATGCCGGTGGACATGCTGGACACGCGCATGATGGTGAATTCGGAACGCGCCGCCAGTTGCGAGAGCGTATAGATGGTGCCGATCAGCACGGCGGTGGGCATCAGTTCATAGACATTGCCGGGCAAGCCCATCAACACATAGAACACGGCCTGCTGCAACTTGTAGCCGTTGCGACCGACCTGTTCCAGCTGCCCCATCATCTCGAAGAAGGCAAACAAGGCCAGGAAGGCTGCCAGCGCAAAGAATACCGAGCGCGTGATCTCGGTAGTGAAGTAACGTTGGATGACTCTCATCTCAGGCCTCGCGCTGGAACGTCATGGCGCGCCGCACTCGGCTCCACAACCGGGATGGGTGGAAAGGATGATTGATGTTCAGGCGCAGGGCAAACATGCCCACGATCAGCAGCGCCACGATCAGGTGCACCGGCCACCAGGCCATCACGAAAATCATGCGCTGCTGCGCCACCGAGGCCTGGAACACGCTCACCGTATTGCTGTAGACCACGAACAGCAACAGCGCCACCAGCAGGCCCAGCGAACGACCGGCACGCGGATTCACGAAGGACAGTGGAATGGCCAGCAGCATCAGCGCCAGCGCCATCAAGGGCAGCGCGATACGCCACAGCAGTTCGCCGCGCGCAAAGCCATCGCGCTTGGCCAGCAACTCGTTCATCTGCAAGGCGCGCGCCGAACGTTCACCGGCGGCCGTCTGCGACTGGTTACCGATCAACAGGCCATAGCGCTCGAAGTCGACGATCTGGAAATCCGGCAGGCTGGGCGAGCCGTCATAGCGGCGCCCCTTGTGCATGACCACGAACTTCTCGCCATCGGCGTCCACCGTGGTCTCGCCTTCCTTGGCCACCACCACGCTGTTCTTGCCATCCTGGTTGATGGTATTGACGAAGATATTGCGCACCTTGGAAGCATCGCCGGAAATGCCCTCGACGAAGAAGATGCGGTTGGCCGCCGCCGATTCCTGGAACTTGCCCGGCGAGACGCGGGCGATGTCTTCGCGCTGCTCGAAGCGGCTGCGATATTCGCTGCTCTGCTCATTGGCCCAGGGCGTGACCACGAAGGACAGCACCGCCACCAGCGCCATGATGGGCCAGCCGAAGCGCAGCACCGGGGCGATCCAGCGCGTGAGCGACATGCCGCAGGCGAACCAGACCACGATCTCGGAATCCTGGTAGCTGCGCGTCATCACCAGCAGCACCGAGATGAAGCCGGTGAGGATCAGGATGATGGGCATGTAGTTCAGCGACTGGAAGCCGATCAGGGCCAGCACGTCTTGCGACGCCACCTGGCCACCCGCGGCCTGGCCGAGGATCTTGATGAGCATCACGGTCAGCGTGATGGTGAACAGCGTAGTGAAGACCCCACCTGCGGTGCTGGTCAATTCGCGTCTGAGGGCGCGCTGAAAAATCATGGGGATACTGGATTGGTCTCTGGTGTCGGGGTCATTGCTTCCGTGGCCTGGGCCCGGCATCGTTCCAGGGCT
>NZ_BADI01000732.1:0-596 GCF_000333555.1 Herbaspirillum sp. B65
CCTATTACAGTTTTGCTTCTGCTAACAAGTACGACGCGCTGACGTGCAATGCTTTTGCAATTGCAACGATATTTCTCAGCGAAATATTTCTTTCACCTCGCTCAACTGATCCGATATAGGTTCTATGAAGGTCGGACTCAAACGCTAGTTGTTCTTGTGACATAGATCTTGCCGCCCGTTCTCGGCGGATAATTTCGCCTAAGGCTGATTCAGGATTTGAAAGGCTATTCATGCCCGGCAACTTATCCCGCAAGATGACTTTATATCGACAGACTATAAGTAGCAATCGCGTAGAGCAAACATAGTTGCCTTTCTCGACTTTTGGGTAACCTTACTTGGTAGTTTCCAGTGAGTGATAAGAAATGATACTGTAATTTTATCCAGTATAAAGGTGCGGATGTAATGGACTTATCCAAACCAAGCGGCTGGGCACATCAAGTAAAACCTGATCACTAGGCGATGTCCTAGTGGACATGTCGTAGACATATGCAGACGGGCACGTACCAAAAGTAGTCACAGTTTGATATCCCGCGGCTCTGTTATGCCCTTTGATTTTTGGGGGAGCATGGCATTTAGCGGCAGTACTACGGACCCGG
>NZ_BADI01000731.1:0-2357 GCF_000333555.1 Herbaspirillum sp. B65
AAGCTGAAACAGAATCCGCCGCTGGGCCAGGTGCTGGCTGCCGGCCTGCGCAACGTGGATGCGCCGCGCGAGGTGATGAAGGAAGCCATCGAGGAAGCCGGCCAGGGCGCCGCGCACCGCCTGGAGCGCTTCCTGACCACGCTGGGCACGATTGCCTCGCTGGCGCCGCTGATGGGCCTGTTCGGGACGGTGGTGGGCATGATCGAGATCTTCGCCTCGCAAAATGCGGCCGGCACCAATCCGGCGCAACTGGCGCATGGCATCTCCATTGCGCTCTACAACACCGGTTTCGGGCTGGCCATTGCCATGCCGGCGCTGGTGTTCTATCGCCACTTCCGGGCGCTGGTCGATGGCTTCGTGGTGGACATGGAGCAGCAGGCCGTCAAGTTCGTGGACATCGTCCACGACGTGCGTCGCTGATGCGCGCCCATCGCCGGAGACAATCATGAACTTCCGCAAGGGCCGCCCCCGCGAAGACCTGGAAATCAACCTGATTCCCTTCATCGATGTGCTGCTGGTGATCGTGATCTTCCTGATGGTGACCACCACCTACAGCAAGTTCACGGCGCTGCAGATCACGCTGCCCACGGCCGATGCGCAAAAGGCGCTGGAGCAGCCGTTCGAGATCAATATCGCAGTCGATGCCAACGGTCGCTACGCCATCAACAACAAGCGTATCGCCGCGCGCGATGCCCAGGGCTTGTCCGATGAGATGCAGGCGGCCGTCAAGGGCAGCGGCAGCAAGCTCGACCCGGTGGTCATCATCAATGCCGATGCCCTGGCCACGCACCAGACCGTCATCAATGTGCTGGAAGCGGCGCGCCTGGCCGGCTATCCCAAGGTGACTTTTGCCGCGCAGTCCAGCAGCAAGTAGCAAGATTGAAGAAATCTTCATATCGTCAATGTTTCAATGGCGGCACGACCAGGCTGGGGCTGGGCGTGTTGCTTTTTCATTCACTGGATCAAGATCATGGCCCAATCCAGGCCCTCCGCCGAAGCCATCTGAGCCGCGCCTGGCAAGGTCGTGGTCCGCTGGCCTGCCTGCTGTGGCCGCTATCGCTGCTCTTTGGCGCCCTGGCGGCCTTGCGCCGCGCGCTCTTTGCACTGGGCATCAAGCGTGCCCAACGGCTGCCGGTGCCAGTGATCGTGGTGGGCAATGTGTTCGTGGGCGGGACCGGCAAGACCCCCTTTGCGATCTGGTTGATTGAAGCGCTGCGCGCGGCCGGTTTTCATCCGGGCGTGATTTCCCGGGGCTATGGCGGCGGTGTGGAACAGACCCTGGCGGTCCATGCCGGCTCGGCGGCGGCGCAGGTGGGCGACGAACCCTTGCTGATCGTCCAGCGCACCGGCGTGCCGCTGGTGGTAGGGCGGCGCCGGGTGCAGGCTGGGCGCGCGCTGCTGGCGGCGCATCCCGAGGTGGACGTGATCATTTCCGACGATGGCTTGCAGCACTATGCGCTGGCGCGCGACATCGAGATCGTGCTGTCGGACGCGCGCGGCGTGGGCAATGGCTGGCTGCTGCCGGCCGGCCCCTTGCGCGAACCGGCTTGGCGCCGGCGCGATTTCTCGGTGCTCAACGTCGGCGTCGGCCAGCAGGGGGCGGCCCCGGCCGGCGTGTATGCCATGCAATTGCAGGCCGACTACGCGCTGCAACTAGCCCCGCCAGCCGCGCGCAAGCCGCTGGCGCAGATGGGAGAGGGCGGATTGCGGCTGGCGGCGGTGGCCGGCATCGGTAACCCCGGGCGTTTTTTCGCGACCCTGGAGGGGGCCGGATTGCAGGTTAGCCACCACCCCTTGCCCGACCATTACGACTTCGCCATCGATCCCTTTGCCGGTCTGGCCGCCGATGTCATCCTGATCACGGAAAAGGATGCAGTAAAATGCAGGGCTATCGAGGCCATCCGAAACGACCCGCGCATCTGGGTCGTGCCTGTCACGGCGCGCATCGACAGCGCGCTGGCTCAACACATAGTGGAGAAACTCCGTGAACGCCCGACTGCTTGATATCCTCGTTTGCCCCATCTGCAAGGGTCCGCTGGACTATGACAAGAAAGCCCAGGAACTGATCTGCAAGGCAGACAAGCTGGCCTATCCGATCCGCGATGGCATCCCCATCATGTGGGCCGATGAAGCGCGCGAACTGACCGCGGCCCCGGCCGCGCCAGCCGCCTGAGACCGGCTGCAGTTCCTTGATTCCCGATTTCTGCCTTCCTGCTGCGGTTGATACCATGACCTTTACCGTCATCATCCCGGCGCGCCTGGCTTCCACGCGCCTGCCCAACAAGCCCTTGGCCGACCTCGGCGGCAAGCCCATGATCGTGCGCGTGGCCGAGCGCGCAGCGCTCTCGGGCGCGCGC
>NZ_BADI01000730.1:0-10871 GCF_000333555.1 Herbaspirillum sp. B65
TGCGCATTCCTGATGCCGGTCCAGGTGCAGGCCAACGAGGCGGTGATGCCCGCGGTGGAAGTCAAGATACCGCTGCAGCTTCCCCCCGAAGCGACTGCCCGACCCGCCTACCTGGCACGTTCCCAGCGACGTTTCGATGCGGCCAGCCCGATCATCGGCGAGTTGCAGGGCGGGCTGTTCTGCTCACGCAAGAACGACATCGTCTGGAACCAGAAAAGCGCCGAGCTGCTATTGCCGACCAATGCCATGTTTGCGCGCTTCCGCCGCGAGTTGCAGCAGTATGGCTATCCGGTCCCGATGCCGGTGGCGCAACCCTTGTTCCAGGAAAAGACCGACGCCAATGCCCCAGGCACGGGCGACAAGCCTCGGCCGCAGGATTTCAATCTGCAGGTGGGGGTGATCGTGTCGCAGGTGCAGACCAATCTCTGTCTCAAGGGTACTAATACCTGGACCGGCGAAGCCTATGTTCGCCTGGAATGGCAGGTCTTCGCCCCCGAGCAGCGCAAGGTGATCTATCGCACCACCACCGAGGGCGTCTACCGCGCCCGTGACAAGAACTTCGAGGGCGCGGTCCCGCCCATGCCGGTAGAGGCATTTGCCGTGGCGGTGCGCAACCTGCTGGCCGATCCCCAGTTCGCGCTGGCTGTGCAGGCGCCCTATGACAGCGTGGCCGCTGCTGCCAATGCCAACCTGCCGCAGGGCACGACCGACCCGGTGGCGCCGGGCAGCCCGGTACTGATCGATAACCAGCCCGCCGAACATCCCGGCAGCGATATCGCCAAGGTGATGCCCGAACTGCGCTCGGCGGTGGTGACGGTATTGACCGAGCGCGGCTCCGGTACCGGTTTCTACATCGGCAGTTCCGGCTGGCTGCTGACCAATTACCACGTCATCGGCGGCGCCCAGTCGGTGCGGGTGCGCCTGCCCACCGGACGCGAACTGGTGGCCCAGGTCGCGCGGGCCGATGCCGCGCGCGACATCGCCCTGCTCAAGACCGAGGCGCCAGGGGTGCGGCCCATGCCGCTGCGCAACGGCGAGCCGGGCGTGGGCGAGGATGTCTATGCCCTGGGTTCGCCCCTGGGTGACGCCTTCAATACCACCCTCACCCGCGGCATCTTGAGTGGCGTGCGCATGGTGCGCGATCTGGAGTTCCTGCAAAGCGACGTGGCCATCCTGCCCGGCAGCAGCGGTGGCCCCTTGCTGGACAAGTCGGGACAGGTGGTGGGCATCACCGTGGCCGGGCTGGGGGCCAAGGGGCTGGCCGGGATGAATTTCTTCATTCCGGTGGGCAGCGCCATCGAGCGATTGCATCTGCAATTGCAGAATCAGAATCAGGGGCAGAGCCAGGTCAGCAAGAAGCCCTGACCCCGGCCAGTCGGTTCAACAAGAAGATGCCGTGCGCGGGGGACCGTGCACGGCATCTTCGTTTCCAGCCCTGCTGGAGCGGCTCAATCCCACGCAGGCGCAAAGTCTGGATTGGCCAGTCGCTCGCCCCGATCAAGGCCGGCAATGGCCTCCATCTCGGCTGGACTCAGGCGCAGCGTCTGTGCCGCCAGGTTGGCGGCCAGGTTCTCGCGCCGGGTGGAAGAGGGGATCACCGCAAAGCCCTGCTGCAGCGACCAGGCCAGCGCCACCTGCGCGGCCGAGACGCCGTGGCGGGCGGCGATCTCCAGCAGGGTGGCATCCTGCATCACCTTGCCATAGGCCAGCGGCATGTAGGCGGTCAGGTGGATGCCTTTGGCGCGGGCGAACTCGACCACCTTGCGGTTTTGCAGGAAGGGATGGATCTCGACCTGGTTGGTGGCGATCTGCTCGGCGCCGATGGCCGCGATGGCTTGCTCCATGTGGGCGATGGTGAAGTTGGAAATGCCGATCTGACGCGTGAGTCCCTCGGCCTTGGCCTGCGCCAGGGTGTGCAGGTAATCGGCCACCGGCAATGCGTCATCGGCGGCGGGCCAGTGGATCAGGGTCAGGTCGACCTGCTCCAGGCGCAGCTTGTGCAGGCTGTCCTTGAGGCTGGGGATGAGCTTGTCGCCGGCCAGGTTCTCGGTCCAGATCTTGGTGGTCACGAAGAGGGCATCACGTGCCACGCCACTGTCGGCGATGGCCTGGCCGACTTCGGCTTCGTTGCCGTAGATCTGGGCAGTGTCGATGTGACGATAGCCCAGTTCCAGGCCGGTACGCACCGAGTCGATCACTTGCTGGCCCTTGAGGCGGAAGGTACCCAGGCCGAGAGGCGGGAGCGAGGCGATATGCATGAATGTGTCCTTTCCAATGGTGCGGCGGGCCCGATAACGGCAACCGGGCTGCCGGATATGAAGATAAGCGACAAGTATCGACCACTTCCTTTCCTGCAAGAACCAGCGCAGCCACAAAACATCATTGACTCACGCTCAATAATCCACGCGGCGGCGGCGTCGACCTTGGCGATTTGGTAACGCTACCAGCGGCGATGCTAGAATGCCGGCCATGCCAGAGCCCCGCGATTTCCCCCCCGAGTCTTCCCCCGAGCCCCACCGCGACTTCCGCGAGGAGGACGGCGCCGAGCCGCGCCGCCGTGGTCCGCGCAAGAGTGCCGGTGGCGTCACGCTGCGCGATGTGGCGCAGTTGGCCGGAGTGGCGCCCATCACGGCGTCGCGCGCGCTCAATACCCCGGCGGCGGTCTCGCCCAAGGTCTTGCAGAAGGTGCGCGAGGCGGTGGAGAAGACCGGTTATGTGCCCAACCTGCTGGCCGGGGGCCTGGCGTCCAACAAGAGCCGGCTGGTGGCGGTGGTGGTGCCCACTGTCATCGGGCCGGTGTTCCAGGAAATCGTCCATACCCTCACCGAGACCCTGGCCGCCGCCGGCTACCAGGTCATGCTGGGCCAGAGCGGCTACGAGAATTCCCGCGAGGATGCGCTGCTGGAAGCCATCATCGGGCGCCGTCCCGATGGCGTGGTGCTGACCGGCATCATGCGCTCCCCGCAGGCGCGCCAGCGCTTGCTGGCCAGCGGCATCCCGGTGGTGGAGACCTGGGACCTGACTACCTCGCCCATCGATATGCTGGTGGGCTTCTCGCATGAGGCCATCGGTCGCGAGGTGGCGCGTTACCTGCATGGACGCGCTCGCCAGCGAGTGGCCGTGGTGGGCGGGCGCGATGAGCGCAGCCAGCGGCGCATGAATGCCTTTGCGCAGCAAGCCATGGCGCTGGGGATGCACCAGGGGCCGGCTCCGCTGGCCATGCATCACGTCAGCGCGCCGACCACGCTGGGGCAGGGCCGCCAGGGACTGGCCGAGCTGTTGCAGCGCCAGCCGGACATCGATGCCATCTTCTGCAGCTCCGACCTGCTGGCGCTGGGCGTGATGATCGAGGCACAAAGCCGTGGCATTGCCATTCCCGAGCAACTGGCGGTGGTCGGTTTCGGTGACCTGGAATTCTCGCGCGACCTGCAGCCGCGCCTGACCACGGTGCGCATCGACGGCACCGGCATCGGCCAGCGTGCCGCGCGTTTCATCATCGACCGCGCCGCCGGCATCGAGGTGGCTGAACGCATCATCGACGTGGGCTTTTCCATCATCGAGCGCGAGAGCGCCTGAGGCGCAGTCTCTTTCCTTCATCTATGTCGTGCTGAAAGGCAGTTTTCAGACCATTGACACTTGAATTTGGTACCGCTACCATTTGCCCGTTGAATTTGGTAGCGCTACCAAAGCAAATCTGCTTGCTCCACAATACTTCAGTTCCCTTTCACTAAAAGAGAAGGCTTAGCCATGAACCAGCCCGCCATCGCTGCCGCTGTCCCCGATTCGTCCGCCGCCCTGCACAAGGGCGCCCCGCGCGTGACCGAGATGCGCGTCATCCCGGTGGCCGGGCATGACAGCATGTTGCTCAACCTGTCGGGCGCCCACGGTCCGTATTTCACGCGCAACATCGTCATCCTCACCGACAGTGCCGGCCACACCGGCGTGGGGGAAGTGCCGGGCGGGGAGGGCATCCGCCAGACCCTGGAAGATGCGCGCGCATTGGTGGTGGGGCAGTCCATCGGCAATGTCCAGGGCATCCTGAACCGTGCGCGCAGCGCCTTTGCCGATCGCGATGCCGGTGGCCGCGGCTTGCAGACCTTCGACCTGCGCATCGCCATCCACGCCGTCACCGCGCTGGAAGCGGCGCTGCTGGACTTGCTGGGGCAGTTCCTGGAAGTGCCGGTGGCGGCATTGCTGGGTGAGGGCCAGCAGCGCAGCGAGGTGGAAATGCTGGGTTACCTGTTCTACGTGGGCGACCGCAACAAGACCGATCTACCCTATCTTTCGGCCCCGGATGCCGCCGACGACTGGCTGCGCCTGCGCCACGAAGCCGCCATGACGCCCCAAGCCGTGGTGCGCCTGGCCGAGGCCGCCTATGCGCGCTATGGCTTCAATGACTTCAAGCTCAAGGGCGGCGTGATGCGCGGCGAGGAAGAGATCGTGGCCGTCACTGCCCTGGCCGAACGCTTCCCCAAGGCCCGCATCACGCTCGATCCGAACGGCGGCTGGCTGCTCAAGGATGCGATCCGCCTGTGCCGTGACCAGCATGACGTGCTGGCCTATGCGGAAGACCCGTGCGGTGCCGAGGAGGGTTATTCCGGGCGCGAGGTGATGGCTGAATTCCGCCGCGCCACCGGCTTGCAGACTGCTACCAACATGGTAGCGACCGACTGGCGCCAGATGGGCCATGCGATCTCGCTGCAATCGGTCGATATCCCGCTGGCCGATCCGCATTTCTGGACCATGCAGGGTTCGGTACGGGTAGCGCAGATGTGCAACGAGTGGGGCCTGACCTGGGGTTCGCACTCCAACAACCACTTCGACATTTCGCTGGCCATGTTCACCCACGTGGCCGCCGCCGCGCCGGGCAAGATCACCGCCATCGATACCCACTGGATCTGGCAGGAGGGCCAGCGCCTCACGCGCGAACCGCTGCAGATCGTGGGCGGCAAGGTGCAGGTGCCGAGCAAGCCGGGCCTGGGCGTGGAAGTGGACATGGCGCAGATCGAGGCGGCCCACCAGACCTATCGCAACATGGGCCTGGGCGCGCGCGATGACGCCGTGGCCATGCAGTACCTGATCCCGGGCTGGAAGTTCGATCACAAGAAGCCTTGCCTGGTGCGCTGAAGGCGGCGCCTTTCGACCTGAAATTGGACTTATGCATTGCTATAGGCACCCACCCAACTGGAGGGCGGGTAATGGTCTGTCAGGTGAATATTTCTTCCCATGTGAGGTGATGGAGGGAATTCTCCGCAAATGAGGATGAACAATTAGAACTCATTTCATAAATAGGCGTGAGTGCGAGCGAGTCCCGTTTGGGATGAAGTGCAAGGCGCGAATTTGGGTCAAGACTGGGCGTCTTGACCCAAATTCGTAACGCAGCAATTCGCCCAAACGGGCCGCTCCCTTCGGGTTCTGCCCAGAAAGGGCGTTGTTTTCGTCAACGTGCTGGTCGAGCAACTGGGTGCGCCAGTGCCGGCCTATCCTACCCTCATCATCACCGGCGCACTTTCGGCCAGCGGTCGTTATTCGCCGGCGCTGTTGCTGCTGTTGGCGGTGTGCGCGGCACTGATGGCCGATTACGTCTGGTATCTCGCGGGCCGTCGCTATGGGCGCCAGATCATGTCGCGGCTGTGCCGCATTTCGCTCTCGCCGGACTCCTGCGTGCGCCAGACCGAATCGATCTACCTGCGCTGGGGCGCGCGTTCGCTCTTGCTGGCCAAGTTCATTCCGGGCTTCGCCTCGATTGCCAGCGCTCTGTCCGGCACCATGGGTACGCGCCGCCTCAGCTTCGTGCTGTGGGATGCGGCGGGCAGTGCGTTGTGGGCAGGGCTGGGGATTTTCCTGGGCTCGCTGTTCAGCTCGGCCGTGGATGACCTCTTGAACGTGCTGGCCGAGCTGGGCCATTACGGCATGTTGATGATAGCCGTGGCGCTGGCCGCCTTCGTGGCCAACAAGTGGTGGCAGCGGCGGCGTTTCCGCAAGTCGCTGGAGATGGCGCGCATTTCGGTGGATGAGTTGAATACCCTGCTGGAAGCGGGCAATGCCCCCACCATCATCGATGTACGCTCGCCGCTGTCGCAACAGGATGGCCGCATTCCGGGCGCCGTGACGATTTCCAACCAGGAAATCCAGACCTTCGTCTTCGATGGCCCGGTAGAGGGCGAGGTGGTGGTCTATTGCGCCTGTCCCAACGAAGCCTCGGCGGCCCTGGTGGCGCGCCAGTTGATGCGGCGCGGCTACACGCGCGTGCGGCCGCTGACCGGGGGCATCGATGCCTGGCGCGCGGCCGGTTACGCCATCGACGTCTGAATCGCCGTGCCCTGGCGGATGGTCTTGGTGACCGGGGTCTTTTCGCAGATCTCGGCCAGGCGGGTCAACTGCTCCGGGGTGAGCGTATTGCCGAAGCTGATCTTGCGGGTGATGGTTTCCAGACCGCTGTCGTCGCGCCCGAAGTGGGCATCCACCGAGATACTGCCCAGCTCCCAGCCCTTGCGGTCGGCATACATGCGCAAGGTCAGCGAGGTGCAGGAAGCCAGCGCGGCCAGCAGCAATTCATAGGGGGCCGGGCCGCTGTCCTTGCCGCCATTGTCTTCGGGTTCGTCGGACTTGAGCTGGTGGCTGCGCGCCTTGATGTCCTGGGCGTAGCCGGCGGCGTTGTGCAGGGTGACGTGGGCCATGGGGTCTCCATTTGATCGAGGTGGAAGTGGCGATTGTGGCACGGGTGTGTCCAGTTTTTTGTCTTCAATATGGCTGAAAACAAAGAAAAATCGTCGCTCTTGAGTTATTCAAGGCGGCGATTTTTCCTTTATTGATCGGTGCTACGGCTACAACAGGTCTTTATGGTCAATATTTGGTATCGGTAGCGCTAGCAGCGTTAGAAGTTGAGCTTTGATCTTGTTCAGCGGCCTGTGCCTTCATTTGCTTAAGTTCTTCTTCTGATACTACTCTTTCATTGTCAGCCATCGGGGCCGCCGTAGGAACCTGTTCTTGTCGCTCAGGCACGATCACGGCCTCAGCGGAGTGGGCTGATTTGACTGCTGTCGGTGGAGTTGGGGGGCTAACTTCAACGGGAGGCTGAACGGAAACCGTCTCGGTCGGCGCGATCACTGGGCGAACTGCTTCTTCCGTTTTTTTGTTTCCGCCGAACATTGCGACTGCAATACCAATTGCGATGATTCCGCCCAAGATTGAACCCAGGCCAGGCCCGACTATTTTGACGTTTTTGCTTTTGCAGTTAGGGCATTCGCGAGATAGGTTTTTCCCCTTTGGATACCACGTGTAATGGCAATCCTTGCACGTGTTTTGGCTGCGCTTAGTAGCTGCCATATCTTCCCCCTAATTGTTGATATCAAATCCCCAAGTGATAACGCAAACGGAAAATCTTAGATTCGTTAGCGGTCTAAGTTAAAGCTTTTTATAACAAAATCTCGCGAAACGGTTTTGCATAAGT
The DNA here is from genome assembly GCF_000333555.1 of Herbaspirillum sp. B65. NCBI lineage: Bacteria > Pseudomonadati > Pseudomonadota > Betaproteobacteria > Burkholderiales > Oxalobacteraceae > Herbaspirillum > Herbaspirillum sp. B65. The sequence goes on from NZ_BADI01000730.1 coordinate 7,454, forward strand.
GTGAACGGCTCGGTCGAGTTTTCGACCGAGCCGTCAAAGCATTACTTCTTCGTTGTAGCGTTCGTGGTCTTAGAAAAATCTAAACTGAACGGTATAACGCTATTAACGCATGAAAAGTTTTTTGCCTGGGGAAACTAGTCGATCAGGCGAAGTTCTTGGCCACGAAGTCCCAGTTGATGATGCCCCAGTAGTTTTCGACATACTTGGCGCGTGCGTTGCGGTAGTCGATGTAGTAGGCGTGTTCCCACACGTCGACCGTCAACAGCGGCTTGCTGTCGGTGGTCAGCGGGGTGCCGGCGCCGGTGGTGTTGACGATGTCCAGAGTGCCGTCAGCCTTCTTGACCAGCCAGGTCCAGCCGGAACCGAAGTTGGCCAGGCCCTGCTTGGTGAACTCGGCCTTGAAGGCGTCGAAGGAACCCCACTTGGCGTTGATGGCGTCAGCCAGCGCGCCGCTGGGAGCGCCTTGACCCTTGGGGGTCAGGCCGTTCCAGTAGAAGGTGTGGTTCCACACCTGAGCGGCGTTGTTGAAGATGCCGCCGGAAGATTTCTTGATGATCTCTTCCAGGGACAGGTTTTCGAATTCGGTACCCGGGATCAGGTTGTTCAGGTTGGTCACATAGGTCTGATGGTGCTTGCCATAGTGATATTCCAGGGTTTCCTTGGAAATCGTGGGCGCCAGCGCGTCCAGATCGTAAGGCAGTGCCGGAAGGGTATGTGCCATGATGAATCCTTTCAGTCTTGTTGGTTTGCTACGAAGGGGTCTTTTCCGAACCTGAGATTCTAAAGCGGAAGACAATTCTTTGCACTCGATCAAATGCGGCGGCAATCAGGCTGGCGTCCGCCGCCAGGGCGGCAATGCGAATGGTTCCTGTTGGCGTCACAGTGCCGTATCTAGAGGCAAGTCCGTAGATGCCAGCACCGGCAAGACGTTCCAGCTCATCTGCATGGCCATGGCTGGCTCCAGCAGGCCGGATGTCGCATCTGGTCAGCCTCACGCGCGGAAAAAGCTTATGCGAAAAAAGTCTGCCACAGCGGTCAATAGGCGCTGCCATCGACCCTGCATCTGTCTTCAATCCAGCCGCGGCTGGACGCTGGCAATGCCGACCTCGGCGCTGCCCTGGGCCAGGCGGATGGTGACCTCGCTGCGCGCGGCCAGTTCTGCCGGGGCGTGCAGGACGCGGCCCTGGCGGTCGCTGACGATGGCGTAGCCGCGTTCCAGGGTGCGTTGCGGGTTGAGCAGTTCGAGCTGGGTATGCCAGCCCGCCAGCACCTGCCGCTGGCGCAGTTGCTGGGCTGCCTGTGCGCCTTGCAGGCGGCGCGCCAGGTCGTGCAGGTCGCGCCGGGCGTGGGCGGTGTCGGGGATCTGGTGCGCCAGATGGGTGGAGAGTTGCTGCAGGCGGTGGCGCATCCGGGTCAGCGGTACGCGGGTGGCGTGCGAGAGCCGGGTTTGCAGCGCTGCCAGCTTGACCCGCTCATGCTGTATATACGCGCCGGGATTGACCAGGCGCCGTGCCAGCCAGTCCACGCTCTGGGCTTTGTCGGTCAGGCTGCGGCGCAGGGCGCGGGTCAGGTCCAAGGCGTGACTGCGCAGCTCGGCCAGCCAATCCTCGCGGGCGGTGGCGGCCAGCTCGGCGGCGGCCGTGGGGGTGGGGGCGCGCAGGTCGGCGGCGAAGTCGGCGATGGTGAAATCGGTTTCGTGGCCCACGCCCGAGATGACCGGCATGGCGGCGGCCACGATGGCGCGCGCCACCACCTCTTCATTGAAGGACCATAGGTCTTCGATACTGCCGCCGCCGCGGCAGACCAGCAGCACATCGCATTCGGCACGCGCCGAGGCGGTCTGGATGGCCGTGGCGATGCGCTGGGCCGCGCCTTCGCCCTGCACCGGGGTGGGGTAAAGCACTACTTCCACATGCGGGGCGCGCCGGCGCAGGGTGGTCAAGACATCGCGCAAGGCTGCTGCCTGGGGGCTGGTGACGATGCCGATGCGGCGCGGGAAGCCCGGCAGGGCGCGCTTGCGCTCACGGTCGAACAGGCCTTCGCGTTCCAGGCGTTCCTTCAGTTGCACGAAGGCCGCATACAGGTCGCCCACGCCGGAGCGGCGGATCGCTTCCACGTTCAACTGGTAGTCGCCACGCGGGGCGTAGAGCGTGACCAGGGTGCGCACCTCGACCTTATCGCCCTCGCGCGGCATGAAGCCGGCGTACTGGGCGCGGCCCTTGAACATCACCGCGCGCACCTGGGCGCCGTCATCCTTGAGGTTGAAATACCAGTGGCCGGAGGCGGCGCGGGTGAAATTGGAAATCTCGCCCTTGACCCAGATCAGCGGGAAGTTGCGCTCCAACATGCGCGCCACCGCCTGGTTCAGGGCCGAGACCGTCAGCATGGGCGGGCCGCCATCGGTGGCAGTGGCCGCTGGCATGGCTTCCGGGCGCGGGCGGGCAGTGGGGAAGGGGGGGAACTTGTCGGCGGGCATGGGACGTAGGCACTTCAGGGGCGATACAATGCTGCATTGTAAAGCCAAGCCGGCTCCGCTTGCCCAGGCGCGCACAACCGGCTACATTCTGCACCGCAGCAGACGACCGTTCGCCAGCGCTCGGTCGGGCTGCTTCAGCTGCATCCACTGTCATCCGTTCATCAGATTCATCCGCATTTCATTAGGAGTACGTTTTGCTCGCCATCATCCTCGCCGCCGGCTGGCCGATCTGGCCCTTGCTGATTGCATCCATCATCGGCCTGGCGCTGGTCATCGAAAGACTGGTCTACCTGCGCCGCGCCCGTATCCTGCCGCCCGACCTGCTGGGCGAGGTGGTGCGGGTCTACCAGAGCGGGCGCGTCACCGAAGACGTGATCGACAAGCTGGAACAGAATTCGCCGCTGGGCCAGGTGCTGGCTGCCGGCCTGCGCAACGTGGATGCGCCGCGCATAAGAAGGCGCATTATGCCTCAATTTGGGCGCTGCTTTTGCGTTGCAATAAATGATAGAAGACCATGCCGGCCTGGTCGGCGCGCACCACTTCCCAGGCTTGCATCCAGGCGGGGGCCTGCGCGCCGTGGAGCGCATATTCGGCCTCGACGTAGACCAGGCCGGAGGGCGTGAGCAATGACATGCACGCTGGCAACACTTTTTCCAGCCAGCCCTGGTGGTACGGCGGGTCGATAAAGACCAGGCTGAAGCCGCCCGGTTCGCGCTGGGCGGCGTTCTGTACCGCGGCCAGGGCGTCGCCTCGCACGATGGCGATGCTCTCGGCCTTGAGCTTGGCGCGGTTGGCTTCCAGCTGGCGCACCGCCGGTCCATTGTTTTCCACCATCACCACGCGGAATAGACCACGTCGGCCGGGGTCAAGGGCTTGCCATCGTGGAACACCACGCCCTTCCTCAGCTTGACGGTCCAGGTGATGGCATCGGTGGTGATCATT
>NZ_BADI01000729.1:0-1011 GCF_000333555.1 Herbaspirillum sp. B65
ATGGCTATTCTATAGTTATGACTATCTATTTCGCAACGGCGAAATGCGTAAATTTTTTATTTGTTGAAAATATTCCGCAAAGGCAGATTGGGCGCGCCTCAGAGCCCTATCGAGACTTTCTGTGCGGAAAGGATGTCCGGCCAGCGCCGTTGGGAAGATTGATATCGATCACTATCGAAAATGACGCTATGAGATAATCTTCGGTCATCACGAACCTAGATTTCCCCCATGAGCCCTGCCAGTCCCAAGAGCCCCCGTCAAAAACCCGATCTCTCCGGTAAGAAGCAACCGGCACAGCAACGCGCCACCGAAACCTATGAGCACATCCTGACGGTCACGGCGCAGATGCTGGAGGAAGTGGGGGTGGAGCGCTTTTCCACCAACCTGGTCTGCGAACGCGCCGGCATCACGCCGCCAGCGCTCTATCGCTATTTCCCCAACAAGTACGCGTTGCTCAGCGAGTTGGGGCAGCGCCTCATGCAGCGGCAGAACGAGCTGATCCCCAAATGGATCACCCACGAGGTGCTCACGGGCTCGGGGGATGAACTGGAGCGCGCGCTGACGGGCCTCATCCTCGATACCCATCGCGTGACCAAGCGCACCCCGGGTGGGGTTTGGATCCTGCGCGCATTGCGTGCCGTGCCGGCCTTGCAGCAGGTACGCTTGAATTCCCATGCACTGGTCACCGAGACCGAGGCGCAGTTGCTGCTGGAAGCCTTTCCCAACGTGCCGCCACGCGAGCTGATGGTGGTCGGACGGGTGGCGGTCGACATGATCTATGCGGCCGTGGAGTTGTTGTTCGACGTGTCATTGAGTCGGCAGTCGGTGGCCAAGGTGGTGGCCTCCATGATTGCCAGCCATCTCACTCCCTTGCGCGACCGTTAGTCGAGTACCTGAACCACGGTCAGTGGGAGGTGCAGCACAACTTCTTTACAATCGCGCCATCGTCTTTACAAGCTGCGTAGAAATTTTTTTCATATCGGGCATTTCGGCAATCGCACGCTCTTCAAT
>NZ_BADI01000728.1:0-1001 GCF_000333555.1 Herbaspirillum sp. B65
CCAGGCCGCGGGCGATTTCCAGCACGCCCAGCGAGACGATGAAGGAAGGAATGCGCCAGTGCACCGCGACCATGCCGGTCAGCGTACCGCACAGCGCGGCCACCACCACACCCAAGGGGGCGGCGGCATACAGCGGCCAGCCCCAGCGCACCATGGCCATGGACAGCATGGAAGCCGCCAGGGCCATGACCGAGCCCACCGACAGGTCAATGCCGCCGATGATGAGGATAAACGTCATGCCCACCGACATCACCACCAGCGGCGGGATGTCATTGGACAGCGTAATGAAGGTCGCGGCGCTGAGGAAGTTTTCGCTCAGGAAGGCGAACATCACGCACATCGCCAGCAGGGCTGCGATCAGTCCCAGGTAGTTTTTGACACCGGCCAGGTAGGCCGCTTGCCGGCTGGCGGCGGGGGTAGAGGAAGTTTGCATCTGTGTGGTTGATTCTTGGCAGTTGATAGTCGGGCCGCAGTGCGCCCGGTTCAGGCCGTATTGCCGGCCACATGCGCCGCTTCGGCGGCTTCCTGGCGTCCCACGTAACCGCTGAAGGCGGCGGCCAGGATGCGTTCCTGCGACCAGTCGTCCCGGCTGAAGGTCTCGGCAATGCGACCGGCGCTCATCACCGCGATGCGGTCGCAGATCTGCATCAGTTCGCGCAGGTCGCTGGAGACCACCAGCAAGCCCTTGCCTTGCGCGGCCAGTTCGGCGAAGAGACGATAGATATCGGACTTGGCGCCGATGTCGATGCCCCGGGTCGGTTCATCAAACAACATGATGGGGCAATCGCGATACAGCCAGCGGGCGATCACCACCTTTTGCTGGTTGCCGCCCGACAGCTCACCGGCTGCTTGCGCCACGCTGCCGCTGCGGATGCGCAGCTTCTTGACGAACTCGCCAGCCACCTTGGCTTCGGCGGCGTGGTCCAACATGCCAGCGCGGCTGACCTGCCCCAGGTTGGCCAGGGAGGTATTGACGCTGATGGCTTGCGGCAGCAGCAAGC
>NZ_BADI01000727.1:0-12144 GCF_000333555.1 Herbaspirillum sp. B65
CGCCGTGGCGCCTCATTGAGCGCATCGCGGATCACTTCCAGCGCATGTTGGATGTCATGCCGGCTGGCAATGCCGCCGATGCATACCCTCACGGCCTGCTCGGGCGCGGCACTCACGGCAAAGGCGTCGCTGGCCACCACGCCGATGCCTGAGGATCGCATCTGCGCGGCAAAGCTGCTGGCCTGCCAGCCGCCGCGCAGCTTGATCCATAAATGAAACGCTTCCGGCTCCGAGGCATAGCTGTGCTCGGGCAGGATGCGGGCGGCGATCTTCTGGCGCGCCATCGATTCCTTGCGGATGTTGGCCAGCGCCAGGTCGGCCACGCCATCACGGATCCAGTGTGTGGCCAGGGTGGAGGTGATGGGCGAGGCCATCACGGTGGTGGCGCGCAGGGATGCCGTCAGGCGTGCCGCCGAGCTGGCGTCCGGCGCCACCAGGTAGGCGATGTTTGCGCCTGCGCCTGTGCCGAGAACGCACCCATCAGCGCGAGCGCGCACAGGGTCTTTGCTCCAATAAAGGATGGCTTCACTTGCTTCATGAATAGTCTCCGTGGATATTGCCGTTTAATCCTTTTCCAGTTGCTGGAGACGGGCCTTGAAGAAAGCGAGCTGCGCTTCGTTCATGTAGTCCTTCTCATCCATCTTGAGGATTTCTTCCTCGCTCAGCAACTGCGCTGCAGGGGTAGTTTTGGGAGTCTTGGTTGCCACTTCGCTTACTTTCAATACTACGGGTTTTTCAACTATATCCATTATCCCGGCTGATACTGGGCTGCCGGAACAGGTCGCTTTTGAATCCACTTCCCTAGCCGCGTTGGCACCTCTTCAATAGTGGTTCGGCCGGCTTTTGCGACAACAGCGACGACATCGGTTGCCCGGTCAGCAGCGTGATTTCCAGCGCACGCTGGATGCGTTGACTGTCGGTGGGTTTCAGGCGGGCCGCAGTCACTGGGTCCAGTGCGGCCAACCTGGCGTGCATGGCCGGCATTCCGAGCTCGGCCGCTTGTTGGTCCAGTTGCGCGCGCAGGGCAGGATCGGCTTGCGGCAGCTCATCGAGGCCATCGCGCAAGACCTTGAAGTAGAGCATGGTGCCGCCCACCAGCAAGGGCAGCTTGCCGCGTGCGGCAATCTCCTGCGTCAAGCGCAGCGCATCCTGGCGGAATTGCATGGCCGAGTAGGCCGCGGTGGGATCGATGATGTCGATCAGGTGGTGCGGCACGGCCGCCAGCTCTTCGGCGCTGGGTTTGGCCGTGCCGATATCCATGCCGCGATAGACCAGCGCGGAATCGACGGAAATGATTTCGCAGGACAGATGGCGAGCAATCTCCAGCGCGGCGGCCGTCTTGCCGGAGGCGGTGGGGCCCATGATGGCTACCGCCAGGGGCAGGCGCATGTTCATCCTGCTCCTCCTTACTGGCCGCGCAGGAAGAGCTTGTCCAGGTCCGACAAGCCCATCTGGGTCCAGGTCGGGCGACCATGGTTGCATTGGTCGGAGCGCTCGGTGGCTTCCATCTGGCGCAGCAGGGCGTTCATCTCGGGCAGGGTCAGGCTGCGGTTGGCGCGCACGGCGGTATGGCAGGCCAGGGTGCCGAGCAGTTCGTTGCGGCGCTCCAGCAGCACGCGCGAGCCGCCGTATTCGCGCACATCGCGCAGTACGTCGCGCGCCAGGGTCTGGGCGTCGGCATTCTTGAGCAGCGCCGGTACGGCACGCACGGCCAGTGTGGTGGGCGACATCACGGCGATGTCGAAGCCCAGTGCCGACAGGGTTTCCTGGTGCTCTTCCACCGTGCCCACTTCGACCGGGTCGGCGTAGAAGGTCACCGGGATCAGCAGTGGCTGCACGAACATCTCGTTGCCGTCGAGCGCCGTCTTCAATTGTTCATACAGGATGCGTTCGTGGGCGGCGTGCATGTCCACCACCACCAGGCCGGCCTGGTTTTGCGCCAGCACATAGATGCCGTGCAATTGTGCCAGTGCGAAGCCCAACGGGAAATCGCCCTCGGGCAGCGGGGCGGCGACCGGTGCGGGGGCGCTGCTGAATTGGTCTGCCGTACCGCGGGTGGCTGCGCCGCCATCCGCATCGGAGGTCGGTTCGCTGCGGAACATGTTGCCGTAGGCCGCGCGGTCCTGGCGAATGCCAAAGCCGCTGTTGCCGCCGAAGGAGAAGGGGCGCGGCTGTTCGGCGAACTGGGCGGAAAAGCTCTGCTGTTTCTGCTCGCGCATCCAGGGCAGGGGGGCGTTCGGCCCGGTTGCTGCAGGTTGGGCGGCGAGCTCTTCGGATGCTTCACCAGGTTGCTGCGGCAGGTTGCCGAAGGAGACGGCGGAAGTCTGTGCCAGCGTGCGCGAGACGGCATGGAACACGAACTGGTGCACCGCGCGGCTGTCACGAAAGCGCACTTCGATCTTGGACGGGTGGACGTTTACGTCCACCAGCGCCGGGTCCAGCGTGAGCGAAAGTGCATAGGCCGGATAACGGTCGCCATGCAGCACGTCCTGGTAGGCTGCGCGCACTGCGTGGGTGAGCAGCTTGTCGCGCACGAAGCGGCCATTGACGTAGAAGTACTGGCCGTCAGCGCGCGCCTTGGAGGCCGTGGGCAGGCCCACGAAGCCATGCAGACGCAGCGGGCCGGCGCTCTCATCGAGCGGCAGGCGGGCGTTGGCGAATTCGTCGCCGAGGAATATGCGCGCTGCGCTTGGCAAATTCGCCCACGTTCCAGTGGTCGACCGTCTTGCCATTGTGCGACAGCGAGAAGCTCACATCCGGGCGTGCCAGCGCGATGCGACGCACGACCTCGGCGCAGTGGCCGTATTCGGTCTGTTCGGACTTGAGGAATTTACGACGCGCGGGGGTGTTGAAGTACAGGTCCTGCACGTCGATGGTGGTCCCCTGCGCACCCGAGGCCGGGGCCACGGTACCAAATTGGGAGCCGGTGATTTCCCAGGCGTGCGGGGCATCGGCGGTGCGGCTGGTGACGGTCAGTTGCGCCACGGAAGCAATCGAGGCCAGCGCTTCGCCGCGAAAGCCCAGGGTGGCGACATTTTCCAGGTCGGTCAGCGAGGCGATCTTGGAGGTCGCGTGGCGCGCCAGCGCCAGCGGCAATTGGTCCGGCGGGATGCCACGGCCATTGTCGGTGATGGCGATGCGCTTGACTCCGCCTTGCTCCAGGCGCACGGTGATCTGGGTAGAGCCGGCATCGAGTGCATTCTCCAGCAATTCCTTGACCACCGCCGAGGGGCGTTCGATCACCTCGCCGGCAGCGATCTGCGAGATCAGTTGATCGGGCAGCGCCTGGATGGGGCGATAGGAAGGGGAAGACTCGGAAACAGTAGGGGAATGCGGTGCGTTCATGGCCGGATTATACCGCTGGTGGTGCAAGCCCGATGTGAAGAAGCCGCCCGCAGGCGGCTTCATGTGAGACTGGAAGGTCAGGTTTTCCAGTTGGAAAACACATCTCTGCCATTTTTGAAAACGATATAAATCGTTTCCTTACAGGCGGAAGGTGCTGACCGCTGCTGCCAATCGCTCGGCTTGCTGCTGCAGCGATTGCGCGGCCGCTGCGGCCTGCTCCACCAGTGCGGCATTCTGCTGGGTGCTCTCATCCATCTGCGCGATGGCGCGGTTGATCTGGTCGATGCCTTCGCTTTGCTCGCGGCTGGCCGTGGTGATTTCGCTGATGACGGTGGAGACGCGCTGCACGCTGGAGACCACATCGTTCATGGTGTTGCCGGCCTGGGCCACCAACTGGCCGCCACCGGCCACGGTCTGTACCGACGCATCGATCAGTTCCTTGATTTCCTTGGCGGCTGCGGCGCTGCGCTGGGCCAGCGTACGCACTTCGGTGGCTACCACGGCAAAGCCGCGGCCCTGTTCACCGGCACGTGCGGCTTCCACCGCCGCATTGAGCGCCAGGATATTAGTCTGGAAGGCGATGCCGTCGATCACGCTGATGATGTCTTCGATGCGTTGCGAGGAGCTGTTGATGGCGTCCATGGTCTGCACCACCTGGCTCACGACCTCGCCGCCGTGGCTGGCCACTTCCGAGGCGGAACCGGCCAACTCATCGGCCTGGATGGCATTGGCGGCATTCTGCTTGACGGTGGAGGTCAGCTCTTCCATGGCCGAGGCGGTTTCTTCCAGGGCGCCGGCTTGCTGTTCGGTACGCGCGGAAAGGTTGAGGTTGCCGGCGGCGATCTCGCTGGCAGCGGTGTTGATTTCCTCGGTACCGGCGCGCACGCTGGAGACCACTTCCGACAAGCCCATGCTGATGCCGTTGAAGGCGCCCATCAGGCGGCCGATCTCGTCGCTGCTGTGGACGTGCAGGCGGGTGGTGAGGTCGCCCCCGGCAATGCGGTCTGCGGCCTGGCAGACGGCATCCAGCGGACGGGTCACCATGCGATTGATCATCACCGTCAGGATCACTGCCAGCACGGCCAGGAACAACAAGCCCAGGCCGACGTAGAGATTGCGCATGTCATTGACTTCGCTGGTGATCTCATCGACGGACGCTTCGCCCACGATGACCCAGTTCCACGGTGCATAGTGCGTGAACACTGCGATTTTCTTGCGGCCATCGGCGGCGGTGTAGCGCAGCTCGCCCTGCTTTTGTTGCACCAGGGTCTTGATGTAGGTGTCACCGCTGGCGTCCTTGGCCTCCAGCAGGTTGCCACCTTCTTCCTTGCCTTCCCGCGCAGCGCCGGCGATCATCACGCCCTGGTCCTTGCCTTCGCGGCCGTTCAAGGCGAAGAAGTTGCCGGTGGCGCCGATCTTGAGCGACTTGATCTGATCCTTCAAGGCCTTCACATCGGCCGAGATGTCGATGCCCACGTAGAGTGCGGCGATGATCTGGCCGGCGTCGTTCTTGATCGGTACGTACTTGGTGATGTATTGCTTGCCAAACAGCGTGGCCAGGCCGCTATAGGCCTTGTCGGCCTTGAGGGCGGCGTAGCCGGGATGATTGCGGTCAAGCAGGGTGCCGATGGCACGTTCGCCGTTTTCCTTCTTCACCGAGGTCGATACGCGCACGAAATCTTCTCCGGTCTTGGCAAAGATGGTGGCCGTCACTCCAGTGCGGGCGGTGAAACGATCGGGAATGGAAAAGTCCAGGTTCAGTTCGCGCCCATCATTGCTCAATACCGGGGTGGCGCGATCGCCGATCTGCACGGTACGACTTTCGTCCAGGTTCAGCTTGCCGAATTCTTTATCGAACATGGTCGAGAAGCGGTCCACCTGGCTGTTCACGGAGCGGTCGAAGAGGCCGACCATGTCGGCCACACCGCGCGCGTCGTGGTTCATTTGTTCGACCGAACTGCGTTCTACCATGCGCGAGGCGGAGTAAGTGATCAGCATCAGCGCGATCACGAAGACGATACCCACCAGGGCGACCGTCATGGCAGTCAGTTTTGCACCTACCGAGCGGTGGAAAAGGGATGCGCGGGGCGCACCAGACAGAGAATTAGCCATGGATGTTGTTGTTGTTGAATAAACGTGATGTGGAAAGCAAATGCCGAACGGAAAACGCTTGAAGGGTCGGCTGCGCTTGCTGCATGGGTTTGCTCAATACGCTTCCGATGGACCCTCCTGGGTTGCCGTCGTCGGAAAGTCCTGCAACACGGACCAGCGAACCGATAGCAACCTGGCCTGAGGAGCGGCCTGATGAAATCGGATTGCCGAATCGGCAATGAAGGGCTGTCACGATGTGCCAGACTCCTTTACGGAGGCCCGACGCTGATGCTGGAAATCGCGGTACTTGCGAGGAAGGACGTCAGTATATCGTCAGGCTTTTGCGTCAAATCAAATTACTTCGAATGTTTGCGCCCACATTCAACTGTGCTGTTGTTTTTCCACCGGGAAGTGCATTTTTGGCATGAAATTATCGGCTGTGCCATTTGCTTCGCTGCGGCCCTTTAATTTCCGGGTATCGGGTTGGCATCGCAACGATATTCCCGCACCCAAGCTTCCAGTTGATCGGCCGACATCGGTCGCGAAAAGTAATAGCCCTGGGCCACATCGCAGCCCTGGCTGACCAGTAGCCGGTACTGGTCGGCATCTTCCACGCCTTCGGCCACGACGGTGAGCTTGAGACTTTCGCCGATGCGGATGACGGCATTGGTCAAGGCGCTCACGGCTTCATCCTTGGCCATGTCGCGCACGAAGCTCTGGTCCAGTTTCAGTTCCGAGACCGGCAGCTTGCGCAGGTAGCCCAGGCTGGAATAACCGGTGCCGAAATCGTCCATGGCCAGCGGGATACCCAGAGCGTGTACGGCCGAGATGGTCTGGCTGGTGCTGGGGTTGGTGTCCATCAGGACGGTTTCGGTGATCTCCAGGGTCAGGTCGGTGCTCACCAGGTTATAGCGGCGTAGCAGGCCGGTGACGAATTGCGGCAATTCCAGGTCGTGGAAATTGGTGGCCGACAGGTTCACCGAGATGGTCGGGATCTGAATGCCGCGGCGACGCCAGTCGGAGAGCTGGAAGCAGGCCTCTTCCAGCGCCCATTTGCCCAGTTCGCCGATCAGGCCGCATTGCTCGGCAATCGGAATGAAGCGGCCTGGGGAAATCTGGCCCAATTGCGCATCATGCCAGCGTGCCAGGGCTTCTACCCCGTACAGGCTGCGGTCATGCAGGTTGATCTGGGGCTGGAAATGCAATTCCAGATCGCCGCCGCGCAGAGCGTCGCGCAGTGCACTTTCCAGGGCCAGACGCTCCTGGGCCAGACTGTTCATTTCTTCGCTGAAGAAGCTGAAGCGACCGCGATTGACCGCCTTGGCCTGGTACATGGCGATGTCGGCGCGGTGCAGCAAGGTTTCGATGTCGTGGCCGTTGGCGGGGAACAAGGCCACACCGATGCTGGCCGAAGGGTTCAGCGGCGTACCGTTGATGTGGCAGGGCATGGCCAGGCGTTCCTGGACGCGTTTGACCACGTCGGCCAGGTGCTCGGGTTCATATTGGGTCAGCACCACCACGAATTCGTCGCCAGAGAGGCGACCGACGATGTCCGATCGTCGGGCCTGCGATTGCAGGCGCGTGGCCACCGTGCGCAGCAATTCATCGCCGGCCTGGTGGCCCAGCGAATCGTTGACCTGCTTGAAGCGGTCAAGGTCAATGAACATCACCGCTACTGTGGTGTGGTTGCGCTCGGCGGTGGCGATCGCCTGGCCGGCTTGGACCAGCAGCAGGCTGCGGTTGGGCAGGCCGGTCAGCGAATCATAGAAAGCCAGTTGATGGATGCGCGCGCGCGAGGCTTCGCGCTCGATGGCCAGCGCGCACAGGTGCAGGCCGGCATCGACCAGCAGGTGATGGAAGGCGCTGGGCTGGCGCGGTTGGCGGAAATAGAAGGCGAAGGTGCCGATGACCTTGCCGTCAGCCGATTTGATCGGGGTCGACCAGCAGGCGTGCAAGCCGTTGCCCAGGGCCAGTTCCTTGAAATCGCTCCAGCGCGGGTCGCTGGCGATGTCCTCCGAGATCACCGATTCACCCGTAAAGGCAGCGCTGCCACAGGCGCCTACCAGCGGGCCGATCTGCAGGCCTTCGATGGCGCGCGTATAGATGTCCGGCAGACTGGGGGCGGCCAGCGTGTGCAGGCGACCCTGTTCATCGACCCGCAGTACCGAGGCAATCACCTCGGGCGCCACCCGTTCCACTTCCTCGCACAGCAAGCTCATCTGTTCGGACAGGGAAGAGTCGCGCGCCATGGCGTTGAGCACGCGGTTCTGCAAGACTTCATGCACCTTGGTATTGGTGATATCGGTCATCACGCAGACTGCATTGATGAGCCGCCCCGCTGCGTCAAGGATGGGATTGGTCACTGCCGAGATCCACACCGGCTGGTCGTGGAAATCGTGGATCAGTTCTTCGGTATGGAAGCTGTGCCCTTGCAGCAGTTCGTCGTGGCAGCGCTCAATGGATTTGACGAAGCTGGGGTGGTCGGCGAACAGCTCGCGTGGCAGCTTGCCGATCACTTGCTGGCTCTGGAAGCCCAACATGCGGGTAAAGCCGGTGTTGTGGAAGACGATGCGGTTCTTTTGATCGGTGATGAGTACTGCATTGTCGGTTTCGTTGATGCCCAGCGAGAGCAGGTGCAGGTGCTCGCGGTCGCTTTTTTCGCGGGTGACGCGATAGGTAACGTCGTTGCCGATGCAGATGACGCGTTCGGCCTTGCCATGCACATCCAGCAGCGGCGAATAGGTGGCCTCCCACCAGATGATGCGCCCGCTACGGGTGCGCCGCGGGAAGCGACCGGAGAAGAAGCGGCCATTGCAGACATCGCGCCAGAAGGCAGCGTATTGCTCGCTGCCGGTATAGTCGGGATCGCACAACACACTGTGGGGCTGGCCCAGCAAGTCCTCGGCCAGGTACTCCATGGTCTTGAGGTAGTTGCGGTTGACGGCCAGAATGCGCCCTTCGGGCGAGAGTTCGATCACGCCCAGCGAACGGTTCAGGGCGCTCAACACGTTGTTGCTGTGGCGCGAGTCGTCGATGTGGGAACTGATGTCGGCGGCTACCGAGATGACCTTCTGCAACTGGCCGCAGTGGTCCAGGATGGGGCTGCACAAGGCTTCCAGCCAGACCGTAGTGCCATCGATGCGACGTCGCTGCAGAGTGCCGGCGATCACTTCGCCCTGGCGCAGGTGCTGCCAGAATTGCTGGTAGTCGTCGGTGCCGGCATAGGCGGGATCGCATAGCATCCGGTGGTGCTGGCCGACCAGTTCGTGACGCTGGTAGCCCAGCATGGCCAGTAAATTGTCATTGGCTTCCAGTACCGTGCCATCGGCGGCCAATTCGAGAATGGCCATGCAACGCCACAAGGCCCGCAACAAGGCTTCGCGTTCTTCTTCATACAGGCTGGGACGATCACGCGGCACATCAGGCTGCTGATCGAATTGGCCTGCGAATGATTCCTGACTCCCCATACCGCGCCCCCTGTGGCCAGTCATGACGCTTGCCGCTCGTCTTGCCTCATGCAGTGCGCAGTGGCCATCGCCTCAGCGCCCTACACGGGCCCGCATTGTCCGTTGCCTATCCCGGTGGCGCGCGGACCATGACGGTAAAAAATGCATCGCAATGCATATATTTTGCTTGGAAACCGAACAAAGCTGACTTGATCATATGCCAAATCGCTCACGTTGTGCGCGCTCTTCTAGCGCTCTGTATGGCGCTGGGCAACGGGTTCGCGAGCTTTGGTGAGCTTTGTGTTCCGCCGCTTTCATCGCTCTTTTTATCGACCGCCGGCCGGCGTTCTTGAGTCGGGCCGTGGGGAGTGTTGTATGATGCCTGCGCAGGCGTACATGGCTGCGCCTGCGCGATATCTTCCCGGCTTTCCTTGTCGGTGAGAATATCCAGCCGCGCGGCGATGGGGAGCCCCGGCATCGATGAATCACCAACGATTGGGTTTTATGGATTATCTGCAGTTGCTGGACGTGCTGGTGCACGTGGACAAATACCTGGGTGTCCTGATCGAACAGTACGGCGCGCTCATTTATGCAGTGTTGTTCCTGATCGTGTTTTGCGAGACCGGGCTGGTGGTGTTGCCTTTCCTGCCGGGCGACTCCTTGCTATTTATCGCTGGTGCCTTCTGTGCCATGGGGGCCATGGATATCTGGTTGCTGATGAGCCTGCTGGTGGCTGCGGCGGTCGCCGGCAATACCCTCAACTACTGGATCGGCGGCTGGGTCGGGCATCGTGTCTATACCCACAACTACCGCTGGCTCAATCCAGAAGCCATCCGCAAGACCCATGCCTTCTACGAAAAACACGGTGGCAAGACCATCGTGATCGCCCGTTTCACTCCCATCGTGCGCACCTTCGCACCCTTCATCGCGGGCGTGTCGGCCATGAGTTTCGGCCGCTTCCAGCTGTTCAACGTGCTGGGCGCCTTCCTGTGGGTGGTGGGGCTGGTGGTGCTGGGTTATTTGTTCGGTAATATCCCGGTGGTGCAGCAGAACATCAATACGCTGGTCCTGGTGGGCTTGATCGGTGCGGTCATTCCCATCGTGCTGGGAGTGTTGTGGCAGTTGTGGCGCAAGCTGCGCGGCAAGCGCAAGGTCAGCAACGCCTGATCCTGGCGCATCACGAAGAAAAACCCGGCCTGTTGCCAGCGCCGGGTTTTTTATCGCCTGGGCCCAAGGGGGCATCAGGTCAGCCGGTTCTTGGCCAGCGGCGGATTCTTGGCGAAGTAGTTGCGAATACCGGTGAGGATGGCATCGGCCATCTGGTCCTGGTAGTGGTCGTCGGTGAGCTTGGCTTCTTCTTCCGGGTTGGAGATGAAGGCGGTCTCGATCAGGATGCTGGGGATGTCCGGCGCCTTCAGGACCGCAAAGCCGGCCTGTTCCACCGAGCCCTTGTGCAGCTTGTTGATGCCACCGATTTCCTTCAACACCGCATTGCCCACGCGCAGGCTGTCATTGATCTGTGCCGTGGTCGATAGATCCAGCAGTACGCTGGCCAACTGGCGGTCGTGAGTCTTGATGTTGACCCCGCCGATCAGATCGGCCGAGTTTTCCTTGTTGGCCAGCCAGCGCGCAGCGGTGGAACTGGCGCCCTTTTCCGACAGGGCGAACACCGACGAACCGCGTGCGGTCGGCTGCACGAAGGCATCCGCATGGATCGAGACGAACAGGTCGGCCTGCACCTTGCGCGCCTTGACCACGCGCTGGCCGAGCGGTACGAAGAAGTCGGCGTCACGGGTGAGCATGACGCGCATGTTGGGGTGTTGCTCGATCTTGCGTTTCAAGCGCTTGGCAATGGACAGCACCACATCCTTCTCGTGGTTGCCGCGCGCGCCAGTGGCACCGGGGTCTTCGCCGCCGTGGCCGGGGTCCAGCGCGATGGTGATCATGCGGGTCAGCTGCATCCGCGGTTCGTCCGGCACTACCTTGGGGTTGCGCTCATTCTTGTCGTCCGGCTGCGGCTTGAGTTCAGCCAGCGGCGCCGGATCGGGCTTGGGTGGCGGGGTCGGTCCCTGCGCCAGCGGCGGGGCCGCCGGCGTGTCCTTGTTCCACTCGCCCTTCTGGATCAGGGCGGCGATCGGGTCTGGCGGCGTAGCCGGGTACAGGTCGATGACGAAACGGTACTTGTACTCGCCCACCGGGGCCAGGGTGAACACCTGTGGCTTGATTTCATCCTTCAGGTCGAACACCAGGCGCACCACGCTGGGCCGGTTCTGGCCCACGCGCACCTGCTTGATGTAGGGATCGTTGGGCTGGATCTTGGCTACCAGGTCCTTCAGGGTGGAATTGAGATCGATGCCCTCGATGTCCACCACCAGGCGATCCGGGTTCTTGACCACGAAGTGCGTGACCTTGAGGTCGCTGTCGTTTTCCAGCGTGACGCGGGTGTAGTCTTCCGACGGCCAGACGCGCACGGCCAGGATCTGCGAGGCCATGGCGGGCAACGGCGTGATGACGGAGACGAACAGCGCGCCGCCGGCTTTCAAGATGGTGCGGCGGGTTTTGGACTTCACAGGTTGGGAGCGAATTTCAGGCGAGCGAGGCATTGATGACCCTTGTCGGACAACGCACGCAATTCTACATCACGACCGTCCCCTGCAAGTGTCAGGTTGACGTGTATGTCCGGTGGCGGCAACACCGGATCGCCCTTTTCGGGCCATTCGACGATACAGACGGTGTTTTCGTTGAAATGTTCACGAAAACCGGCATCAAGGAATTCCTCCGGGCTGGACATGCGGTACAGATCGAAGTGGATGACTGTTACCATGCGCCCTGCGAACAATACTTCATAAGGCTCCGCCAGCGTGTAGGTCGGGCTCTTGACCCGTCCCTGGTAGCCGGCCGCATGGAGCAGGGCGCGCGTGAGGGCGGTCTTCTATTGGCCAGCAAGCCGCCGCGCTTTCCCTTCATCGCCCTGCTGGTCTCGGGCGGGCATACGCAGTTGATGCGGGTCGATGGCGTGGGCCGCTACCAACTGCTGGGCGAAACACTGGATGACGCCGCCGGTGAAGCCTTCGACAAGTCGGCCAAGCTGCTCGGCCTGGGTTATCCCGGTGGGCCGGCCATTTCGCGCCTGGCCGAGTTCGGTGATCCGAACGCTTAACCATTGCCACGGCCCATGTTGCATTCCNAGAACTGGATTTCAGTTTCTCCGGGCTCAAGACTGCCGTGCTGACCGTGGGTCAGCAACATCACAGCAACGGCA
>NZ_BADI01000726.1:0-3377 GCF_000333555.1 Herbaspirillum sp. B65
ATCAGCGACCTCAGCAGCAGAAGTCCGGCGGGCGCCTGAAAGTCTCGACCAATAACTCATTCGCTTCATTGTGGCTGGTTCCCCGCCTGGCCAGCTTTCGGGAAGAGCACCCTGAAATCGAGCTGCATAGGCCTTGCGGAACCACAGGTTGCTCTGTTTGGCGTCGCTGAAGGTGAGCGTATCCAGATTGCCCTTGGTCGCGTCGTGGTCATAGAGCACATCCTGTCCATCGCCCTTGGCAAACGCGTAGCTGTCATTGCCGGCGCCGCCGATGAGCAGATCGTTGCCTTTGCCACCGGTGAGCACGTTGTTGCCGCGATTGCCGACCAGGATGTTGTCCAGTTCATTGCCGGTGGCGTCCAGGTTTTGGTTGGCCAGCTTGATGGGAGCATCGGTGGTCACGGTATCGGCCCCATAGACGTTGGTGGCCTCGCGCAAGCGCTGCAGCGTGACGAAGCGGCACATGTCGCTGCTCAGGCCGCGCCCGGAGTCGGCGATATAGAAGCCGACGATCTTGCCGCTGGCGGCCGAACAGGCCACGCCGGTGACGGTGATGGCGTGGTCGCTGTACTGCTCGTTGTCTTCATGCAAGTCCCACAGCTTGCTGGCGCTCACGCTGATGATGACGCCCTTGCCGTCCTTGATGCTCTGGGCGACCGCCTTGAGATCGACCTGCTCATCGATGGTGGAAGCAAAACCGAAGTCCTGCAGCAAGGCTTGCCGGTCGTCCTCCGAGGTGGCGCCGCGCATGTCAGCCGATTCGGCTGCGGTATCGCAGAGGTTTTCCTTGATGGCGCGCTGGACCACTTCTTTTTCGGAGGCGGCATGGCCGCCCATCAGGGTCACGTTGGCCACGCTGGGTTCACCACAGTTTCCCCAGTAGCCATCGACTTGGCCGCCTTGGTCGTAGTCCAACTGATAGGAACGGGGCATCCGTAAACCAGCACATTGACGCCATTGACCCTGCGCTCTGGGGCTTGCTGGCATCGAGCAGGACCAGGTTCTCGACATTGGCCGCCAGCGTGGTGCTGGCCGTGGCGTAGAGCGTATCGACGCCTTCGCCGGCCTGTTCGACGATCTTGTCGCCGGCATTGTCCACGTAATAGCTGTCATCGCCCTTGCCGCCGATCATGGTGTCGGCCCCGCCCATGCCGTCGAGGATGTTGTTCTGCTCATTGCCGGTGAGGCGATTGTCCAGGCCATTGCCGATGCCGCTCAAGCTGCTCTCCAGAGACAGATCGTCCGTGTCTTCATCCAGGCTGAGGAATTTCGCGGCAACCGCTGGCTTGTCTTTCTTGGACTTGGGAGCTTCGTCGCCGAAGGGAGCGGGGGCGTAGAAGTTGTCCTGATAGCGCGCCGCATTGGCCTGGGCGATCAGGTCGATGGGAGGGGCAGTGTCAGCCGGGGCGGGAGTAGGTGTCTGGTTTGCTGTACTGGTACTGGCCGCTGGCGTGGGAGTGAGCGGCGGCGCACTGCTGACTACCGGCATCGCGGGAGCCCCTGGCGTAATGGGCGGTGCAATGATCGGCGGCGTGTATGGCGTCACGGGCGGCGCAATGACCGGCTTGCTGATGATGGCCGCTGGAGGAGTTAGGGGAGGTATATCGGTACTGACAGGGACTGTACTGGTCGGTTTGCTGGTGGCGGACACCGGTGTGACCGCAGGTGTACTGGCTGGTGTTGTGATGGCTACTGCGGGAGCGGGCGATGCCGTGGCAGGCTTGCTGACCGGTGCCGGGGGCGCACTGCCAAAGAGCGTGATGCCGGGCCGGATCGGTGAGAACACGACTTCGGAAACGCTGCCGCGCCGGATGCTGACGAAGCGGTCGTCGATGCGGGTGATGACGGGGTCTATCGGTTTTGTAAGAGTGGTGGAAGAGTGAGAGGAGGTTGAGCTTGTTGACACGGGTTCCCTTTCAAGTGCGCCATGGATGGCGTTGTGATACGGGGAGGGCAATCGCACGTGGCGTCCCGCCCCGGGGACCTGTTTTCTGCCGCCCTGGCCACGGGCAACGGCAGGGCGGGCAGGTCTGGTGTTTTGTTGGTCCCGCAACGATTCAATCGGATTGAAATAATTCGGTAAATCGCACGAAAGTGCCGTTGGTTGGTTGACAAGCTGATGCCAAGGGAAAAAAGACAAGTTGAGGCAACCGAGGGTCGCTCAAAGAGGGGAGTGTGACTGCGATGGCTGCGCACGGGCTAGGGGGGATGGTGAGAGGGTGTGTGACGTTTTGTTCACATCGGAGGCATGATGAGCGACGATACCCGGCTGCGGTGAGCCACATCGCGGGCAGGTCGCGCACGAGGCGCCCCTGCCTACGCGGTCGGCAATGGCGCCAGGCGCATGGTCAAATCAGTGATTTGGAACGGATTGTCTGGTGCGAGGAGGGGGACTCGAACCCCCACACCATTGCTGGCGTCAGGACCTAAACCTGGTGCGTCTACCAATTTCGCCATCCTCGCTGAAGGTGTCGGGCATCGGTGCGATAGCAGTCTGGCAGCCGGTTTGCTGCAGAGTTGCCGCTACCGATGCAGGTAGCATTTTGTCAAAGCGCGCCATTGTACTGCAAGCTGTTGCCGCTGTGGGCGTTTTTCTGCTCGGACATTTCATCCTCACCACCCATCGGTAGTACCATGCCGCCTGTCTTATGACCGACCGGGATTCGCATGACACGCTATCGTCACTACAAGGGTGGGATTTATGAATATATCGATGAGGCCATCCTTGAGGCCGACCTGACCCCCATGATCATCTACCGCGCCGCCGATGGTCGCCTGTGGCTGCGTCCGCGCGAGGCCTTCTTTGAACTGGTGGAGGTCGATGGCAGACAGGTGCCGCGCTTCCAGAAGATCGAGGATTGATGCATTGCCGCCGGCAAGCTGAACAATGCGCGGCGGCGCCGGTCTATCCCCTTCATTGATCATTTCCAGGTATTCCTATGAAACTTCAAGCACGCGCCCTGGTGGGGGCGATCCTCTCGGTCTGCACCATGGCCGCCATCGTCCCGCACGCGGCGTCGGCCGAGGAGCTGGCTGACGTCAGCACCGCCTTCCGCTGGCTGGGCAAGAACGACCGGGTGGTCATCGAGGCCTATGACGATCCCAAGGTGGTCGGGGTGACCTGTTATGTGTCGCGCGCCCGTACTGGTGGCGTCAAGGGGACCGTGGGCTTGGCCGAGGACAAGTCGGAGGCGTCCATCGCCTGCCGTCAGGTGGCGCCGAGCATCCAGTTCCAGGGCAAGCTGCCGGTCCAGGAAGATGTCTTCAGCGAGCGCATGTCGATTCTCTTCAAACGCCTGCACGTAGTGCGGGTGGTCGATGCCAAGCGCAATACCCTGGTCTATCTGACCTATTCGGACAAGCTCATCGATGCAGCC
>NZ_BADI01000725.1:0-7549 GCF_000333555.1 Herbaspirillum sp. B65
ACTGATGCAGCGTGGCTGGGGCCAACCTGATCGAGCCCAAGCGCGGCTATACCGGCCTGATGCTGGCCATCCGCGAGGATTCGATGAAGGCCTTCGACGTGCTGGTCAATGCCCCGGACGTCAACCTGGAAGCCCAGGCTACCAATGGCGATACGCCGCTGATGCTGGCTTCGTTCTACGGCAACGTCCCGGTGGTCAAGCTGCTGTTGGCGCGCCAGGTGGAAGTGAATCGGCCCGGCTGGACCGCCTTGCACTATGCCGCCATCAATGGCAGCTCGGAAATCGTCAAGCTGTTGCTGGACGCCTCGGCTTATGTGGACGCCGAATCGCCCGACGACAAGATGACCCCGGTCATGCTGGCCGCCATGCGTGGCCGGGTGGCCGCAGTCGAAGTGCTGCGCGACAATGGCGCCGACCTGAGCTTGAAGAACAAGGATGGCCTGACCGCCATGGACCTGGCCAAGCGCTACGGTCAGGATGGCGTGATCGATGCCTTGAACGAAAAGCCGCGCCAGTAAGCCTCACCGCCTGCCTAACGGCCCTCTAACGCCAACGTCCCGGCCACCTTGCGCTGGACCGGGACGTTGGCTTGGCAACAGCTCAATGATTAGCGGATCAGGATCTGCGGTCCCACATCCTTGATGTCCTTGGTGCCGGTCAGGGCCATGCTGACATCGAGTTCCTTGCGCATGATCTCCAGCATCTGCGACACCCCATCGCCGCCCATGGCGCCCAGGCTGTAGAGGAAGGCGCGGCCGATCATGGTGCCGCGTGCCCCCAGCGCCACCGCCTTCAACACATCCTGGCCGGAGCGGATGCCGCCGTCGAACCAGACCTCGATCTGGTCGCCCACGGCCTGGGCAATGGCCGGCAGCGCTTCGATGGAAGACATGGCTCCATCGAGCTGGCGCCCGCCATGGTTGGACACCACGATGGCGTCGGCCCCGCTCTGCACGGCCAGCTTGGCATCCTCAACGTCGAGGATGCCCTTCAGAATCAGCTTGCCGCCCCATTGCTGCTTGATCCAGGCCACGTCATCCCAGTTCAGGGTCGGGTCGAACTGGCTGGCGGTCCACTTGGAGAGGGTCTGCACGCCACCGGCGCCTTCCCCGCCCTTGATGTGGCCGGCCAGGTTGCCGAAGGTCTTGCGCCCGCCCAGCGCGCGCAGCGCCCAGCCGGGCTTGCTGGCCAGGTCCAGCAGGGTGTCCAGGGTCAGCTTGGGCGGCACCGACATGCCGTTCTTCAAGTCCTTGTGGCGCTGGCCCAGGATCTGCAGGTCCAGCGTCAACACCAGCGCCGAGCACTTGGCGGCCTTGGCGCGCTCGATCAGCGACTTCACGAAGCCACGGTCACGCATCACGTAAAGCTGGAACCAGAAGGGCTTGCTGGTCACGCTGGCCACGTCTTCGATGGAGCAGATGCTCATGGTGGAGAGGGTGAAGGGGATGCCGAATTTTTCGGCGGCGATGGCGCCCAGCATCTCGCCATTGGCCCATTGCATCCCGGTCAGGCCGGTTGGGGCGATGGCCACCGGCATGGTGACGTCATGGCCGATCATGGTGCTGCGGGTGCTGCGTTCATCGACGTTGACGGCCACGCGCTGGCGCAGCTTGAGGGCGGCCAGGTCGCGGCTGTTGGCGCGGTAGGTGCTCTCGGTGTAGGAACCGCTGTCGGCGTAGTCGTAGAAGGCCTTGGGCACGCGTTTCTTGGCCAGCAGGCGGAAGTCTTCGACACAGGTCATGACCGGCATAGTGTTTTCTCCGTTGTTATTGATTATCCGTCGGGCGCGGCGTGTTGCCGTGCCAGGCAGTGGGCTAGCAGACACGCACCGGAATCGGGATTGCGGACGGGGAACTGCAGATTGACCGACATCCTAGTGCATCCCCGCAAGCGTTGGGGTGAATCCCTTTGCATCACCGATGAAAATTTTGGGGGCGGCTAGGCGGCTAGGCGGCGAGCAGGCGGGCTGCGGCCAAGCCGCTGCGCACGGCCCCTTCCAGCGTGGCCGGATAGTCGCCGGCCACGTAATCCCCAGCCAGCGCCAGACCGGCTGGCATGGCGGCATTGTCGGGACGTTGCAGGCCGGGCGTGCAGGCAAAGGTGGCGCGCTTTTCGGTGATGACCCGGCGCCACTGTGGCGTGGCCAGCGCCGGCAGGGCAAAGTCGGTCGCCAGTTGGCGCGTGATGCCAGCCGCGAGGGCCGCGTGACCCTCGGCAATGGCCTGGCCGGCCGCACTGACCACCACCGCCAGGCAACCCGCCGGGCCGCCCAATTGCCCGCGATCGAAGACGAACTGGCCCCAGGCCTGGCGCGGCGCATCATCGGCCAAGGCCAGGAAGGGCGCGGGCAGGCGCACACTATCCGGGTATTGCAGGTAGCAGGTGGTGATGGGCTCATGCCGCAGCGCCTGCAGCAAGCCGGTGTCATGCTGGCCCGCCAGTAACTGCGCGGCAGCCTCTGGCCCGGTGGCCAGCACCACCCCGGCGAACTGGCCCAGGTTCTCGCCGGCGCGGTCTTGCAGCCGCCAGGTATGCGCTTCATTGCCCGGCAGCAGGCGGCCGACCATCACGCCGGTGTGCACCAGTGCACCGCGCTGCTCCAGGTAGGCGGCAGCGGCATCGGGCAGCAGCGCGCCCAGGTCCAGGCGCGGGATCAGCATGTCGGAGGCGGCCCGGCGCGCGCCCAGGCTGTCGCGCAAGACGTTCAGGAAAACTTGGGCCGAGGCCTGCTCCGGTGCGGTATTCAAGGCGGCGATGCACAACGGGCGCCACATCAGGCGGATCAGGCGCGGGGTCTGTTCAAAGCGCTCCAGCAGCTCGGTCACGCTGCAATCCTGGTGCAATTGCCAACCCATCCAGCGCGCCGTGGTGGAAAAGCGCGCCAGCGCCATCTTGTCGTCGCGGGCCAGCCCCTTGGCGCGCCACAGGGCCACTGCCAGGTGCCAGGGCGCCGGCAGGCGCGGGGCGACGAAATCCATGCCCTCGCTGCCGGCAGCCAGCGGGTAGCGCATCTGCAAGGGCAGGCGCAGCAGTGCCCTGGCTGGATCGACCCCGACCTGTTTCATCAGCGCCAGGGTGGCGCGATACGCGCCCAGCAGGATGTGCTGGCCATTGTCCAGCACCTGCCCATCCAGTTCCACCCGGCGTGCCCGCCCGCCCAGGGTACGCGCAGCCTCGAACAGGCTGACCCGATGGCCGCCCGCGGCCAGCGCCACGGCCGCGGCACAGCCGGCCCAGCCGGCGCCGATCACGGCATGGTGGCGTGGGGCGTTATGCATGGAGTGAGCAAGCGTGGCGTTCAGCCGAAGACATAGGTCTTCCAGGCCAGCCACAGCTTGCGGATGGGCGTCAGGGAAATGCGCTGGTTGAGCACCTGGTAGCCGTCGCGGGCGATTTCATCGAGCAGGGTGCGGTAGATGGCGGCCATCATCAGGCCGGGGCGCTGGGCGCGGCGGTCTTCTTTGGGCAGCAGCGCAAAGGCTTCGTCGTAGACCGCCTGGGCGCGCTCCACCTGGAACTTCATCAATGCCTGGAAACGCTCGCTGTGGCGGGCGTTGAGGATGTCGGCGGCGGTCACGTTGAATTGCTGCAACTCGTTGACCGGCAGATAGATGCGGCCCTTGCGACCATCCTCGCCGACGTCGCGGATGATATTGGTGAGCTGGAACGCCAGCCCCAGCTTTTCGGCAAAGAGCAGGGTGCCGGGCTGGGTATGGCCGAAGATGCTGGCCGAGAGCACCCCCACCACGCCGGCCACATGCCAGCAATAGCGCTGCAGGCCGGGATAGTCGAGGTAGCGGCTCTGGTCCAGGTCCATTTCCATGCCATCGATGATGGCTTGCAGGTGCTCGCCCTTGAGCTGGTAGCTGGCCATGTGTGGATGCAGGGCCTTGGTCACCGGATGGGTCGGCTGGCCTTCCAGCATGGCGGCGATTTCCTTGCGCCACCACATCAATTTGGTGCGGGCCACCATCGGATCTTCGATTTCATCGACGGTATCGTCGACTTCGCGGCAAAAGGCATACAGCGCCGTAATGGCCAGCCGGCGCGGCGGCGGCAGGAACAGGAAGCTGTAGTAAAAACTGGAACCGCTGGCGGCGGCCTTCTGCTGGCAGTATTCGTCTGGAGACATGGGTGCGTGGCGGCGGTGGAGGCGGGCCGGGGCAGCCATTTCGGCGCCTTTCGGCAAAGGCGCTATGCTAGCCGAGTGCGCAGCGCAGGGCAAATGCCGGCTGGTGCCGTGCGTACTTCGGTCAGGCTTCTATTGCGGCTACCCGCGTTGTCCTTTAAGCTCAAGCCAAGGTAATCCCGGAAAACAAATTCACATCCCATCAAATCCGGCTGAATGTTGCCGATAATCAGAGGGAGCAGGATCAAGCGCAGCGCGCCGCGCGGGTCGGCCATCCCGCAGGGCGTAGCAAATCGGCAACCCGACCCCTCCCGGACGGCGTTCTGGAGGCAGGAGACATCATGGACAGACTGGAAATCTTTCGCAATATCGCTTCGCAGGCAGGTCGCGGCGAGCTGGTATTCCCCGCCAACGTCAGTGCCTCGATCAAGCTGCAAAAGGCGCTGGCCGACCCCGACTGCCACCTGGAGCTGGCCGCCAAGCTGGTGATGGCCGAGCCGCTGGTCTCGGCGCGCACCGTGGCCATTGCCAACTCGGCGGCCTACAACCGTTCCGGCGGGGAGATCAACAATGTGCGCGCGGCCGTCATGCGCCTGGGTTTTCGGACCCTCAACACCATCACCACCTCGGTGATCGTGCGCCAGCTCGGCCGCACCATCAACAACCCCGGTATGCGCATCAAGTCGGCCCAGTTGTGGGAACACTGCGCCCACGTGGCGGCCATTGCCTATGTGCTCACCTCCAAACTGACCAAGGCCGATCCGGAAACGGCCATGTTCGCCGGCATCGTGCATGAGGTGGGCGGCTTCTACCTGCTTTCGCGCACGGATGACTTCCCCGGGCTGCTCGACGGCGGCACCGAAGACTGGATGGAATATGGCGAGAAGATGATCGGCCGTGCCGTGCTCAAGAAGCTCGGCGTGCCCCAGCCGGTGGTGGACGCCATCGAATCGCTCTGGCACGGGGTGCGCGTGCTGCCGCCGCAGACCATCGGCGACGTGCTGTTGCTGGCCAAGGAACTCTCGCCGGTGCCGTCGCCGCTGCATCGTACCGTGGTGGCCGAGGCCGGCATCGGTGGCGAGAACCCGGTCGATGACTACATCGGCGACCATTCCCTGCGCGAGATGCTGGACGATTCGGAAGAGCAGATCCGTACCTTGACGGCGGCCTTGCTGGTCTGATCCCGCCGCATTGTCCTGATGGGCTGCCAAAGCCCCGCCTGGCCTGCGTGCCAGCCGGGGCTTTTTGCCGGGCGCAGCTTACATCCCTTACATCCGCAGGCCGCGCCAGCCCACCAGCAGCCAGTCCAGCTTGCCCAGCTTGGGGCGATGCTGGAAGACATCCCCTTGCACCGCCTCGATGCGCTCCAGGATCCGCAGGCCGCCTTGCACCACCATCCGCAATTCCAGCCCGATGCGGCCCGGCAGCCGCCTGGCCAGCGGTGCGCCCGCGAGCATCAGGGCGCGTGCGCGTTCGGTCTGGAAGCGCATCAGTTGTTGCCAGCGGAGATCCACGCAGGCCTGGGCGATATCGTCCGGACTGACGCCAAAGTGTTCCAGGTCTTCCAGCGGAAGGTAGATGCGCGCCTTTTGCCAGTCGATGGCGACATCTTGCAAGAAGTTGATCAATTGCAGGGCGCTGCAGATGGCGTCTGAATCGCGCAGATTCTCTTCATTTTCTGCGCCGTAAAGGTGAAGCATCAGGGTTCCCACCGGGTTCGCGGAGCGACGGCAGTAGTCCAGCAAGTCCTGGTAATGCGGGTAACGCGTGGTCACCACATCTTGCCGGAAGGCCGAGAGCAGGTCGCGCAAGGGCTGCAAGGGCAGGGCGTATTGCGCGATGGTCTGTTGCAGGCGCTGCAACAGCGGCAGGGTACACGGCACCTGGGCCGCGATCAGGTCGAGCTGGGCCTCATAGGCTTGCAGCGCGGCCAGGCGTTCGGCGCTGCTGGCTTCACCTTCGTCGGCAATGTCGTCGGCGCTGCGCGCAAAGGCATAGATGGCCGCTACCGCTGGTCGCAGGCGGGCCGGCAGCAGCAGCGAAGCGACCGGGAAGTTCTCGTAGTGATCGACGGCCATCAGAGTAGCTCGCAGGGAGGGCGCGGACGGGCCGGGCTTAGTCGAACTTGTCCTTGAGCAGCGCCTCGATGGTGGCGATGCGGGTTTCCACCGTCTCCAGCAGCGCCTTGGGCATGGTGCCCCCGGCATCGAGTTGCGCGGCCAGCGAGCGGGCGATGCCCATGGCGCCTGCGGTGAACTGCTTGCCATCCTTGGACAGCACGGCGGCAGCCGTGAAGAGGGTGGAGAACAGGATCTGGTCGGCGGTATTGTTTTCGATGAACTTGTTGAGTAGCGCGTGGTGGCTTTGCTTCAAGGCGTCGAATTCTTCCTGGGTGGGCATGGGTGGTCCTCCGATGATGAGACGGCACGGCAGCATGGCCGGCAAAGGCGCGGATTGTAGCAGTTAAGTGCGGGAGGACGATGAAACCGGCTGCAACTGGTGCGAAGGGCCCCGGATCAGGCCAATTTCGCCACGATATGAAGGTTTTTGCAGGCCAGGCCGGGATACCGCCCTGAGACGGCATCCCTGTTGGCGGCAGGTGAAGCTTTCTTTCGACATCTCCAAGCTACCCACACCGACTGGACAGCCCGGCCCGCAGGCTCAATGACTGATGGTCAGCAGCACCTTGCCATTGCCGCCCTGGGTGGTCGGCCAACTGGTCTGGGTGGCCGCTGGCGGCGCGAAGCTGGCCATGGCTTGCACCAGCTTGTCGACGTCGCTGTCGTAGAGGGTCTTGCCATCGGCGGTCTTGATGCGTTCGACATGGTGGTCGCTGCCGCTGTCGCCGCCCACGTACCAATCCTTGACCAGCACCTGATCCGTTGCACCCATCACATCGATGCGCAGGTCGTTGCCGGCCTTGCGGAACCACAGGTTGCTCTGTTTGGCGTCGCTGAAGGTGAGCGTATCCAGATTGCCCTTGGTCGCGTCGTGGTCATAGAGCACATCCTGTCCATCGCCCTTGGCAAACGCGTAGCTGTCATTGCCGGCGCCGCCGATGAGCAGATCGTTGCCTTTGCCACCGGTGAGCACGTTGTTGCCGCGATTGCCGACCAGGATGTTGTCCAGTTCATTGCCGGTGGCGTCCAGGTTTTGGTTGGCCAGCTTGATGGGAGCATCGGTGGTCACGGTATCGGCCCCATAGACGTTGGTGGCCTCGCGCAAGCGCTGCAGCGTGACGAAGCGGCACATGTCGCTGCTCAGGCCGCGCCCGGAGTCGGCGATATAGAAGCCGACGATCTTGCCGCTGGCGGCCGAACAGGCCACGCCGGTGACGGTGATGGCGTGGTCGCTGTACTGCTCGTTGTCTTCATGCAAGTCCCACAGCTTGCTGGCGCTCACGCTGATGAGACGCCCTGC
>NZ_BADI01000724.1:0-4159 GCF_000333555.1 Herbaspirillum sp. B65
GCCATCATCACGGCCGTGGCGAAACTTCTGCGCCGGCCTGGACCTGTCCGAACTGCGCGAGCGAGATACCACCGAATCGGTGCACCATTCGCGCATGTGGCACGCTGCCTTCGAACAGATTTCCTTCGGTCGCGTGCCCGTCGCGCACTTGTGCAGGTTGCGGGCGCGCGTGTAATAGCCCAGTCCGCTCCAGAGCGCCATCACCTCTTCAGAGGGGGCGGCAGCCAGCGCGAAGACATCCGGGCAACGTTCCAGGAAACGCTGGTAGTAGGGAATCACGGCCGCTACCTGGGTCTGCTGCAACATGATTTCGGAGAGCCAGACGCGATAGGCGTCCCGCGTGTTCTGCCAGGGCAGCTGGTGGCGACCATGCTGTTTCTGCCAGGCGATGACGGCGGCAGCAAAGGAAGGATCTTCATATTGCTCGCCAGCGGCATCGAGCGGGGCCGCCGTCTTGCGGCGCGATTCAACAATTCCCTTCATTTCTGGCAACTCACGCAATAGAAGGTGGAGCGCTGGCCCTGCTTGATCTGGCGAATCGGCGTGGCACAGATGCGGCAAGGCTCGCCGGTACGGTTATAGACAAAGTAATTCTGCTGGAAGTAACCCGACTGCCCATTGACGGCGATGAAGTCGCGCAGCGTGCTGCCCCCCTGCTCGATGGCCGCCGCCAAGGTTTCGCGGATGGCCTCGGCCAAGCGCTCGTAGCGCGCCAGGCTGATCTTGTAGGCCGGGGTCTTGGGATTGATGCGGGCCTTGAACAGGCTCTCCGAGGCATAGATGTTGCCCACTCCCACCACGATGTCGCCCGCCAGCAGCACCTGCTTGATGGGCGCGCTGCGGCCACGGGTCTGCTGGAACAACTCCCGCGCGCTGAACTTGTCTTCCAGCGGCTCCAGGCCCAGGCTGCGCAGCAGCAGGTGTTCCTCGATGTGGCCATCGGCCAGGTCGTGCCAGAGAATGGCGCCAAAGCGGCGCGGATCGGTCATGCGCATGACCTGGCCGCCCACTTCGAGATCGAAGTGGTCATGCTTTTGCGGGGCGATGCCCGGCGGCAGGATGCGCAGGTGCCCCGACATGCCCAGGTGCACGATGAGCGTGCCATGGTCGAAATGGATCAGCAGGTATTTGCCGCGCCGTCCGGTGCTACGGATCACGCGACCGGCCAGCAAGGCCTCAAGCCCGCTCGGGAAAGGCCAGCGCAGGCCGGTATGGCGCATGACCACGCCGCTGACGGTCTGGCCCTCCAGATAGGGGGCGACCCCGCGACGGGTGACTTCGACTTCTGGTAATTCTGGCATTGGCTTGCGGATAAGGGGCGACGGGCAGGAAGCTGCATATGATAATGCACTTGCCGAAAACAAGACCTGCAGCTGTGCGTGCAACCTGGGCGCGGAAGCTTGTCAAAGATGGATTACACTGCGCTGTCAGCAACGCCACGTTGGTTGCGCGTAAAATCGAAACTCTGTGAATCGTCAGGATCAAATCTTGAAAAAAACCATCGCCCTCCTCACCAGTTCCCTGCTGCTGACGGCCTGCTCGAGCTTCCAGCAGCCCGGCGACAAGGCGAACCCCCAGGCGGCCCAGGATCAGAAGACCGCCGTCGCCAAGGCGGGCAACCGCAAGAAGGCGCCCAAGGCCAAGGTGCAGCCGCAGGAAGATGCGCTGCCGGCCGTGGAGCTGACCGAGGACATCCTTTATAAAGTGCTGACGGCTGAAATCGCCTTCCAGCGCGGCCAGTGGCAATCGGCCTATGTGACCATGCTGGCGGCCGCCCAGCAGACGCGCGACCCGCGCCTGGCCAAGCGCGCCGCCGAGATGGCCGTGGCTGCACGCCAGGCGGGCGAAGCGCTGGTAGCGGTGCGCCTGTGGACCGAACTGGCGCCGCATTCGGATGAAGCCCTGCAGAACTACCTGGGCCTGATCATGCTGTCGGACAGCGTCGATGAAATCGAACCGCTGCTGACCCAGCGTCTGGCCGACGCCGCCCCGCAGGCACGCGGTCCCATGATCATGCAGATCCAGCGCCTGCTGGCGCGTGCCAAGGACAAGCAAGCCAGCTACACCATCCTGCAGAACATCACCAAGCCCTATGGCGACCTGCTGGAAACCCATCTGGCGCTCGCGCAAGGCGCCTTTGGCCTGGGCGACGCCGCTACCGCCCAGCGCGAAGCCGCCACCGCCCTGAAGATCAAGCCGGACTCGGAACTGGCCGTGCTGACCGCCGCCCAGGTGGCCTCCACCAATGCCGACGCCACCAAGCTGGTGACCGACTTCCTGCGCAAGTACCCGGATTCGCGTGAAGTGCGCGTGGCCTACGCCCGCAGCCTGGTCGAACAGAAGGACTACAAGCAGGCCCGCACCCAGTTCGAGACGCTGTTGAAGGAAGACGGTGAAGACGCCACCACGCTCTTCGCGCTCGGCGTGCTCTCGGCCCAGACCGAACAGTTGAAGGATGCCGAATACTACCTGCAACGCTACCTGCAGGTCCTGTCGGCGCAGCCGGAAGATGACCGCGACCCCAGCCAGGCGCTGCTGCTGCTCTCGCGCATTGCCGAAGAGCGGCGCGACCTCGATTCGGCCCTGCGCTACCTGGACCAGGCCGAACCCGGCAGCGAAGGCTACGTCAACATCCAGGTGCGGCGCGCCCAGTTGCTGGCCCGCAAGAACGACATAGATGCTGCCCGCAAGGCACTGGAGGATGCGCAAGCCGACTCCAACAACGATGGCGAGCAGTTGCAGTTGATGATGGCCGAGTCCAGCCTGCTGCGCGACGCCAATCGCAACCAGGAAGCAGCCGACGTGCTCAAGGGCGGCCTGCAGCGCTTCCCCAACAATACCGATCTGCTCTACGACTATTCCATGGTCCTGGAAAAGCTGGGCAAGTACGACGAGATGGAAAAGTCGCTGCGCCGCGTGATCCAGCTCGCGCCCGGCAACCAGCAAGCCTACAACGCCCTGGGCTATTCGCTGGCCGATCGCAACGTGCGGCTGCCGGAAGCGCTGGAATTGATCCAGAAGGCCGCCGACATGGCCCCTGAAGATCCCTTCATCGCCGACAGCCTGGGCTGGGTGCAGTTCCGCATGGGCCGCACCGAGCAGGCCGAAGCCCAGCTGCGCCGCGCCTATGGCTTGCGGGCCGACGTCGAGATCGGCGTGCACCTGGGTGAAGTGCTGTGGACCAATGGCAAGCGGGACGAAGCGCGCAAGGTGTGGCGCGAAGTCAGCCTGAAGGAACCCCAGAACGAAGTCCTGAAAAGCACACTGGCACGTCTGAATGTGAAGTTATGAGCAAAACATGTGCTTTTGCGAGGGCCACTGCCCTCTGCGCAGCCGCTCTGCTGGGCGGCTGCGCGACGGTGTCGCAGGATGCGGTTCCCACTGGTACCGCCGCTGCGGCCTACCAGAACAACATCGAGATCGATGGCCGCATCTCGGTCCAGTATGAACAGGACCAGCGCCCGCAATCCCTGCATGGCAGCTTCTTCTGGAAGCAGACCGCGCAGGAGCTGAACCTGGAGATGTTCTCGCCGCTGGGCCAGACGGTGGCCACCATCAACGTCAAGCCCGGCATCGCCACCCTGGTGCAGTCGGGCCGCGCACCGCAGGTGGCTGCCGATGTCGATGCCCTGGCTGCGCAATCTCTGGGCTGGCCCTTGCCGGTCTCGGGGATGCGCCAGTGGCTGCAAGGCAGCGGCGTCGATGCGTCCGGCCGTCCCTTCGTGGCCAAGGCCGGAGAGGATGACACCAGCTACCACACCCGCGATGGCTGGCGCGTCACCTATGCCAACTGGGAAACCGATGCCGCCAGCGGCCAGACCCGGCCCAAGCGCATCGACCTGAGCCGCAATACCAGCCAGGCCGGCAAGGTCTCCATCCGCATCGCCATCGATGGCTGCAGCTATGCATATAACGCTTCTCCAGCGCATAGCGCACCGTATTGCTCTCCTGCGCGCAGGCCCCGCCCAGGGTGTCATGGCGACCGCAGGTATCGGCCACGATGGTAGCCAGCGCACGCCCCAGATTGGAATAGAGCACGCTGCCCGCCCCCAGGTAGGCGCGGTTCTGGCGTCGCAGGGTGCGTTGCGGGTCGTAGCGCTCGCGCGGATTGGCGGCGCTGTAGAACAGGGTGTCGATGGCCTGGTTGCCTTCCAGGTCC
>NZ_BADI01000723.1:0-1090 GCF_000333555.1 Herbaspirillum sp. B65
CGGAAGAGGCAGTGCTGATGGTATCGGTACCGCTGCGCACGTTGGAGACGATGCCGCGCAGACTGTCGTTCATGTCCTTGAGCGATTGCAGCAGTTGCCCGGTCTCATCCTGCGAATGCACCTGCACGCTGACCGACAGGTCGCCCGCGGCCACCTTGCGCGAGACCACCACGGCGTTTTGCAGCGGCTTGGTGATGCCCAGCGTCAACGCCCGCGCCAGCACGATGCCCAGCAGCAGGATCAAGCCTTCCAGCACCAGGATCAGCATACGGCTCTGGGCGGCGATTTCGTCGATTTCCTTGGTGGTGTCATCGATGTCCTTGCGTTGCACCTCCACCAGTTGGCGCATCAATTGCTGGTAGGTCGCGGCGGTGGGGATGAACACCTTGTCCAGGATGCGCATGGCCTCATCGGTGTTGCCCGCCGCCTTGAGCTTGATGATTTCATCGCGCGAGGAGAGATAGGTCTTGCGCTGCTCGCCGATCTTCTGGAACAGCGCCTTTTCTTCCGGCGTGACCATCAAGGCTTCCACCTGCTTCTGGTACTGGCTGGAACTCTTGGTGGAAGCGGCCGTATCCTCGGCAAAGAAAGTGCTCAACGAGGTGTCGCTGCTCTTGGCAATGGCCAGGGTGCGGCGAATACCCGCGGTGATGTTGGTGTACCAGTCGCCGACCAGGCGCTCGGTCTTGAGCGGATCGTTCATCATCTCGCGCGTGGCGACCGAGACCTGCTCCAGCCGCCACAGGCTGATGGCCGCCACCACTGCGGAAAAAGCCAGGATAACGGCGAAGCCCAGCGTGAGGCGCTTGCCGATGTTCAAGTTGCCAAGGATATTCATGTAAGGTTCGTCCCTATTGGCGCTTCCGAGCGAAAGCGCTTTTTGTTGGTTTTGTATCATTATTGTTTTGGCACGACAGTCCCTGACCGTCGCTGACCTCCACTATGGCACGCAGGGCTAGGCGGGACAAGAAAGCTAAACCCTGAACAAACGGGCAATGCGGTCTCAGTTCCCGCCTGCACTAAATCATCGGCGCAAACCTCCCAGCGCAAGGGAAATGAGGCTCATCCGGCAGCAACTTCGTCATCGCGG
>NZ_BADI01000722.1:0-2107 GCF_000333555.1 Herbaspirillum sp. B65
GTAACCAGCGGGCGGTGCCACCAGGATGAGCGAGGGGAAGGTGCGGAACCCGCGCAGGATCGTCAGCACGCTCGATCAAGCCCATGCGCACGGCCCCACAGGCACGGATCCGCTGGAGTAGCGCGAATGCCTCGGCATTGCCATCGATGGCATCCAGCAGTTCCGTTCCCGCAAGGCCGACGGCGGCCGCGTCGATGAACATGGTCGGGGCGCCGGCGTTGCTCAGTGTTGCTTTCAGCCGCCCCACGCCCGGCACCTCCAGCTCGTCGATCAGGCATCCTGTCGGGAAGAGTGCACTGCCGCCCGTCCCTGCTTGCACCGTCGGGTCGATGAATTCCAGCCGCACCCCGGTCGCCGGAAAGTCCACGCCAGCATCGTCGCTGTCCTGGGCCCGTCGGCCCACCCGCGGCATGGTGGCAACGATGCTCTTACCGATGTTGGCCTGCCAGATCCGCACGGCGGCCGCAGCGTTTCGGGGAATGCGCTCCTTATGGACGAAGCCGCTGCGCAGGGCAAAGGAAGCGACGTCCGCCGAGCGATTACCGCCGTGGCCGCTCCAGTCGATGACTTCCTTGTCGCAGGCGACCTGGCCCTGCAAGTATTCGACGTCGGTCGCGGGCCTTGCGCTGCGCGCGACGATGACGACGTCGGCGGTGCGATTGCCGACCACGTGCATGAGGAAGCTGTCGCGCGCTTCGCCGGCAACGCGGGCCGCTTCGGGCAAGTCATCGAGGCGGAAGAATACGGCTTCGCTAGTGTCTTGCACGCAAGTGCCGACGATGTTGATCTGTGGCTGTTGTGTCATGCTCTATCCTGGTGTGATGTAAGACCGCCGCTCTTGACCCACAGCCGCTCGTGCCGATCGGATAGCGCTTGGCCAAACTTTTGAACGTTATTCTTATATTAGAACATCGTTCAAAAGATTCGACAAGCGAGGATGACGTATTTCCCTTATGGCGGTCGCACTAGGACCTGGTCGCGGCTGATGGTGCCGGTCGCGGCATAGGCGGCCATGACCTGCGCCGGCATGGCCGATCTTTCCCTCCGGACCAGGGCGACGGCAAGGCAGACAGGAGTCCGGCGCTCAGGTCTGGCTCTCCGGTAGCCGGATGATGAGGCCATCGAGCTCGGGAGTGACGGTCAACTGGCAAGTCAGGCGGCTGTTCGAGCGCACATCCATCGCGCAACTGAGCATGTCGGTTTCATATCCCTCGGGCGGCGGCACGCGGTCGTTCCAGGCTTCGTCCACATAGCCGTGACAGGTGGCGCAGCTGCAGCTACCGCCGCAGTCGCCGAGAATGCCCGGGACCTGGTTGTTGATGGCGGCCTGCATGATCGATTGGCCGAGTTCGGCGTGGACGGACTGTTCGGTGCCGTTGGATTGAATGAAGCGGATGGTTGGCATGTCTGGGATCCAGTAGTGCAAGGGTTACGAAGAGGTTGGAAGCAGGTCCTTCAGCGCAATGCTGTCGTCGGCGAGCTTGGCTGGATCGAGTTCGATCGCTTCGGCGATGAACCGCTTCGACAGCATGAAGTCCTGCGGCCGGCTGACCGTGTCGGCGGCAATCATGCGCCCTCCCTTCAGGTAGAACGCGGAAAACGAGCGGGCTCCGGTGTCGCCGCGCAGCACGAACTGGTCATAACCCTGCGACAGGCCGGTCATCTTCAGCTTCAGGTCGTACTGGTCGGACCAGAACCACGGCACCGAGTGATAGGGCTTGAGGACGCCGCACAGTGTCGCCGCGGCAGTGCGCGCCTGCTCCATGGCATTCGGCACAGACTCCAGGCGCAGCCGGCGTCCGTAGATATCGTTCGGGTGATTGCTGCAATCGCCAATGGCGACGATGTCGGGATCGGACGTGCGGGTGAAGGCGTCGACGACGATGCCGTTGTCGACCTCCAGTCCTGCGGCCTGCGCCAGTTCGGTGTTGGGTACCAGACCGACGCCGACGATCACCAGGTCGGCCGGGATGCGCGCGCCGTCCTGGCACACAACCGCCGCGACCGCGTCGCCGGACGCATCGAGTTCGAACTGCTCGACCTGCGTACCGGTGCGCAGGTCGACACCCTCCGCGCGATGGATCCGCTCAAGAAGCGGACACTCGGG
>NZ_BADI01000721.1:0-3205 GCF_000333555.1 Herbaspirillum sp. B65
CTGAATTTCAGCGGTCCCGCCGTAGATCGTGCAAGCGCGCCGGTAGAACAGCTCGGCGGCCAGGCCGGGCGCAAAATCCGGACCGGGAAAAGTGCGGCCGCGCAACGCCAGGTCCTCGTTCGGGTCCGGGTAGAACACGGCGCCGTAGTCGCCGAGGACTTCGACGAGCATTTCGGTGAGCTTCTGGTGCAGTTCGGAGCCGCGCACCTTGAGAATGGAACCCACCGCCATGCCGCCGTTCAATTCGCTGACGCCCTGGTACAACACCTTTTGCACGGCCATGTCGATCGCCAGGACCTCGAGCTCGTATTGCGCCAGGCGCGCCGCGAACACCGGATCCTCGAGCAACGGGCGCTCTCCTTCACGTTCGCGCATGGCGTAATTGCGGATCTTGGCAAGGTAGCGCTTCAGAGCCGGCGCTTCGGCGCCGAGGAAGGCGCGTTCATTAAACAGCAGGAACTTGGTGTACCCCCAGCCATGGTTCACTTCCCCGATCACGTTTTCCGCCGGAACCCGTACGTTGTCGTAAAACACCTCAGCCAGGTGCGAACAGCCATCCAGACTGGCGATCGGCCGCACGGTGACACCCGGCGTATTCATGTCGAGCAACAGGAAGGAAATCCCTTTCTGCGGCTTGGCGTGCGCATCGGTACGCACCAGCACGAAGTTCCATTGGCCGTGGCTACCAAAGCTGGTCCAGATCTTCTGGCCATTGACGATATAGTGATCGCCATCGCGCACGGCACTGGTACGCAGCGAGGCCAGATCGGAACCGGCGCCTGGCTCGGAAAATCCCTGCACCCAGAACAGCTCGCCGCGCTGGATCGGCGGCAGGAAGCGCCTTTTCTGTTCTTCGTTGCCGAACTCGATGATGACCGGGCCGACCAGCGCCACTCCGGCCTGGTTCTGCGCCGGGGCGCCGGCCAGGTAGCACTCTTCCTCAAAGATGTAGCGCTGCGCGGCGGTCCAGCCGGTGCCGCCGTACTCGACCGGCCAGTGCGGCACCGACCAGCCGCGCGTCTCGTGCAGGATCTTCGTCCAGCGCTGCGAATCATCGGCACCTGCCAGGTAACCCTGCTGGCCGCGCCAGGCCATGTCGGGCGGCAGATGTTCCCGCAGGAAGGCCCTTACCTCCTCGCGGAAGCTTTCGTTGACAGGATCGATGTGAAACTCCATGGGCTGTCCTTGGTACGGTTTTATGCGGTGAGTGCGCGCGCCCGCTCGAGCGCGGCCCGGCAGTCCGCCACGATGCGCTCGACCAGTTCCGCGCAGGACGGAATGTCGTCGATCAGGCCGAGCACCATACCGGCGGTGATCACGCCGGCATCCAGTTCACCCGTTTCCATGGCATGCCTGCCTTTCGCGCCAGCCACCAGAGGCCGGACCTCGTCGAACGTGCAGCCACCCGGCCTGCCTTCGATCGCCAGCACCTCGTCAGCGATGGCATTGCGCCACACCCGCGACGTATTGTTCAGGGTACGGAACAACAGCCGCGTGTCGCGTTCGTCGGCGCTTACCAAGGCTTGCTTGACCTTGTCGTGGATCGGCGCTTCGCGCGTGACCATGAAACGGGTTCCCATGTTGATGCCTTCCGCACCCAGCGCCAGGCGGCGGCCATGCCAGCGCCAGTGCCGATACCTCCAGACGCGATGACCGGTATGCTCAGCGCCCGTACGGCGGCAGGGATCAGCACGAAATTGGACACGTCATCCTCGCCCGGATGGCCGGCGCATTCGAACCCGTCGATGCTGATGACGTCCACGCCGCGCTTTTGCGCCGATAGCGCATGGCGCACCGAAGTGCACTTGTGGAGGATGCGCACCCCACCCGACTTCATGCGCTCGACCAGTGCCAGTGGCGTGTTACCGGCCGTCTCGACGATGTCGATGCCGGCATCGAGCAGGGCTTCCACATAGTCGGCGTAAGGCGGCGGCTTGATCGATGGCAGGGTCGTCAGGTTTACGCCGAAGGGGCGATCCGTCATGGTGCGACAGCGCAGGATCTCGCGCGCCAGCTCTTCGGGTGTCGGCTGGGTCAGCGCGGTAATCATGCCGAGGCCGCCCGCGTTGGACACGGCCGACGCAAGTTCGGCGCGACCAACCCACTGCATACCGCCCTGGACGATCGGATAGCGGATACCAAGAATTTCTGTAACGCGAGTTTTCATCTATCTTCGCCTTTAAAATTATTGAACGTCGTTTCTATATTAGAACACTGTTCATCAGTTTCAACAAGCCGGCCATGCGGATTTTTCCGACGCAGTCACACCAGAGCACGCAATTCTGGATATCGAAGCGACAGAACGTCCCCGGGTGTCGCGTGCCACACGTCCCGACCCATCAAAATGTTTACGTTTTAGAACGATGTTCTATAATCATCGAAGCGCTTCGCGCGCCATTGCACGGGCGCAGGCATTGCGCACTAATCGAGCGCCGTGATCGTCGTCGGCATACCGGTGATTGTCGGTGGCCGGATCGGCACCGGGCGGAAGAATTGTGGGCGCACCGCAATGACAAGCAATTCGACGGCGCGGCGGCCGCCGTCGTGGCTCTCTATCTTTTGATACCGGTGATTTTGTTATGTGCATCGACAAAGACGATCTTGGGAACATAGGTCTCCGCCTGTGCTTCGGTCATCGGAGCGTAGGTGCAGATGATCAGCAGGTCGCCCAGGTGGGCAAGACGCGCGGCGGCGCCGTTGAGCGAGATTTCGCCGCTGCCACGCGCTCCCGGTATCGCGTAGGTCGAGAAGCGCTGCCCGTTGTTCACGTTGTACAGCTCGATTTTTTCGTTGACCCAGATGCCGGCTGCTTCCAGCAAGTCGACATCGATCCCGCACGAGCCTTCGTAGTTCAGGTCAGCCTGGGTGACGGTGACCCGATGCAATTTTGACCGCAGCATGATACGTTGCATGGACATGGATATTTCCTTAACCTGAATGTGTTATTTCCGAGGGCGGCGCCGGCAAGGCCGAACGGCGCCGCTATGACGACGTACCCATGCGTCGCGCGCGGCCGTCCACGACGACTTTGATCAGAATCCACTCGCCACCGATCTGGCGCGCATCGGCGCTGGCACACACGACGCCGGACGTATGACCAAGCCGTACTGTGACGTGCGGGCGCCCACCCGCCACGAGGCTGACCAGCGTCCCGGGAATCGCGGCGGCAGCAGCGGTCGCCACCACCGCCGTTCCGTATCGCCTG
>NZ_BADI01000720.1:0-10375 GCF_000333555.1 Herbaspirillum sp. B65
CAAGGGCATCGACATCGACGTCCATGCCGGGGAAGTGGTAGTCATCCTGGGCCCCTCGGGCTCGGGCAAATCCACCCTGCTGCGCTGCATCAATCACCTGGAGAGCATCGACCAGGGCTACATCCTGCTCGACGGTGAGCAGGTCGGCTATCGCCAGCACGCTGGCCGGCTGCGCAAGTTGAGCCAGGCCGAGCTGTCACGGCAGCGGCGCAAGACCGGGATGGTGTTCCAGCAGTTCAATCTGTATCCGCACCTGACGGCCTTGCAGAATGTGATGGAAGCCCCTCTGCACGTACACCACCGCGAACGCGGCGCAGTCGAGCAAGAGGCCCTGCAACTGCTGGAACAGGTCGGGCTGGCCGCCAAGGCCCATGCCTATCCGCGCCAGTTGTCGGGAGGCCAGCAGCAACGGGTGGCCATTGCCCGTGCGCTGGCGGTCAAGCCGCAACTGCTGTTGTTTGACGAACCCACCTCGGCACTGGACCCGGAACTGGTCGGCGAAGTGCTGGCCACCATGCGCAGCCTGGCCGAACAGGGTTTGACCATGATCGTGGTCACGCACGAGATCGGTTTTGCCCGTGAGGCGGCTGACCGGGTGATCTTCATGGATGGCGGCAAGGTGCTGGAAGCCGGACCACCCGAGGAAGTCATTGCCCGTCCCCAGCATGGGCGCACCCGTGCATTCCTGAGCCGCTTCCTGTAGCACCCCGGCAGACCTGGCGTCTGCCTTTGACCTGCACTGCCCTATCCCGCTACATCGCCGCCGCGCACGCCGGCGCGGCGCGAGGCAAAGGCGCGCCTTGCGGTGCTGTGGCGGGAGCCGAAGGTGGACCAGAACAACATCCCTCGAAGTACCGAATACCTTTTTTATCACTCAGGAGAACAATGACATGAAACTGCGTATATCTGCTTCATCGCTGGCGGGCACCTTACTGTGCCTGTGCGGCAGCGCTGCGGCGCAATCGAGCGTGGCCGTGTATGGCGTGGTCGATGCCGGCCTCACCTGGGAGTCCGAGCGCCATCGCGCAGGCAGCAGCACTTCCCTGGTCTCTGGCGGTAACTCGGCTAGCCGCCTGGGCTTTCGCGGCAGCGAGGAACTGGGCCAGGGATGGAAGGCGCTGTTCGTGCTCGAAAGCGGTTTTTCGCTAGACGATGGTGCGCTCGGCCAAGGTGGCCTGCTATGGGGACGCAAGTCTTTCGTGGGCCTGTCAGGGCCGTATGGCACGCTGACGCTGGGGCGGCAGGATAGCCCGCTCTATGACTATGCGGCTCCGATGGACCCGCTCAGTGGAGCGCTGGCCTTCACCCGGATCTTTACGCAGGCGAACAAATACCGCCGCGATAACAACACGATCAAGTACGCCAGCCCGACACTGGGAGGTTTCAAGGGCCAACTGGCCTACAGCTTTGGTGAAACGGCAGGTACCAGTGCCAGCGGCCGCCTGCTGTCGGCCGGCCTCAACTAT
This sequence comes from Herbaspirillum sp. B65, assembly GCF_000333555.1. NCBI lineage: Bacteria > Pseudomonadati > Pseudomonadota > Betaproteobacteria > Burkholderiales > Oxalobacteraceae > Herbaspirillum > Herbaspirillum sp. B65. The sequence continues at coordinate 1,467 of NZ_BADI01000720.1, forward strand.
ACGCGGGGTGCAAGCAGCTCCAGCCTGTCGATGCAGAACATCAACAGCCAGGCCGTGGGCAATGCCGGCATCAAGACCGTGCGCCTGGTCAATCTCGGCACGCGCTACGATTTCAAGGTGGCAGCCGTATCACTGATGATGCAGACCAATAAATCCAACGAGGGCGCCAAGGCGATGGATAGCCGCGATTTCCTGGCGGGGGTGAGCGTGCCGTTGGGAGCGCACAAGATCTCAGCCAGCGTGATGGTGCATAAGGACAGGAAGCAATCCAGCGGCGATGCGCGGCAATTGGCCTTGGGCTATACCTATGGGCTGAGCCCGCGTACCCATCTCTACGGAGGCATAGCGCATATCAGCAACAACAAAAGAGCAAGATTCGGCTTGGCAAGCTTGGCCGAAGGTGGCGCGTCGGATGGTTCGGATCCCATGCTGTATACGGCGGGGGTGAAGCATATCTTCTGATCTGGCGGCTCACTCCACGCCGCAGTGTTTGCTGCGCGCTCCATCAAACCTGGCATTGGCATCCATCAAAAAAGCTTGCCGCATCAGCGGCGTGGCAAAAGCAACTGCATCATCGGTACAGGAGCGTCGAATCCGTATGCATCACGTCGCTACGGAGCGCGCCGCTCTTGTCCCGTATCGCGGCCAGAAAAGTTGCCACGATCGGCTTGCCCTCCACACTCAGGCTGAACGCGGTCGGTTCGACCACCCATGCCCGCAGCAGTCCATCGATGAGCGCCCACAGGCCGAGCGCCGCGTTGCGCACGTCGACGCGATCAGCTACGTGGCCGCTCTCGATGGCCGAGCGCAGCTTGCTTTCGGCATGTACCATCCATTGGGCCGTCATCTCCGCGCGGCGCGTTCGTACCTCGCTCATGTCATCCACGTATTCGACCTTGAGCGTGGCGATTTCGAATACCCGCCGCGCCCTGAGGTCGGTCTCGGCCAGACGAAACACGATCAGTGCATATTTCTCCAGATCGCCCAACGGATCATGCGCACCGGATTCGTTCAACGCCTGCATCGCCGACTCGAAGGGCATCTTTGCACGATGCAGCATGGCGCCGAAGAGATCTGCCTTGTCCATGAAATGCCAATAAATCGCGCCCCGCGTCACCCCTGCCGCGTCGGCGATGTCTTGCAGGGTCGTGCGCGAGACACCGCGCTGGACGAACAGGCTTTCGGCACAGTCAAGGATCTTGTCGCGCGTGGCCATCGCGTCGGCCTTGGTTCGACGAGCCATTCATCCATCTCCGTTCGAATTATTGTCGATGAGGGGCGTGTCGTTTCATCCTCACCAGCCAATGGCTGCACATCAACAAATATGAACATTGGTCAATTAAAGGAACGACACTCAAGAATTCTCCAATACTTTCTCGACAATTTAAATGAACACCGTTAAAAAATTCTTCCCCCTCCCCGCCTGCGCAGATTTCCATCTTATCCAGACTCATCCGGCGCCCAAGGACATATTCCTATAAATGAACATTGTTCATTTTACCGTTGCGCGCCATTGATGTTGGTCATAGAATGCATCAACCCGTTCGCCCATGCGGTCGTCATTCACTACCAATGAGGAGCAGCAATGAGCCACCCCGATTTCGAAGCAAGCGCGCACTACCAGCAAGGCCTGAAGTTAGTAGAAGAGATGTTTGGCGACCAGTTCCGCAAAGGCATGGAGGCTTCCGCCAACTCCGGCGGCTTCGCAGCCGATACCGCTGCGATCGCGCTGGAGATGGCATTCGGCGCCGTCTGGTCGCGTCCCGGTCTGGAGCGCAAGCAGCGCAGCCTGGTGACCATCGGGATCCTGATCGGCATGGGCAAGCCGCGCGAACTCAAGAACCATATCCGTGCCGGCGTGCGCAATGGCTTGACCGTGCTCGAGATCCAGGAAGCGCTGATCCAGTCCGCACCGTATGCCGGTTTCCCCGCACTGGCCGAAGCCATTGAAGCGACGGTCGAAGTGCTGATCGAACTGGGGATCATCGACAAGGGCAGCAAGACCGCCAAGGACCGCGGCATGTTGTGAGATTTCCCCCGGCCCGTTTCCGCGGCCGGGTGGTGTGAAAACGCCTACAACGACAAGGCGATGTCGGCAGCATGATGGGCGATGCGTCGATGCTCACATATTGGGATAATTCGGCCCGCCCCCGCCTTCTGGCGTCACCCAGACGATATTCTGGGTCGGGTCCTTGATGTCACATGTCTTACAGTGAAGGCAATTCTGCGCATTGATCTGCAGGCGCGGCCTTCCCTCTTCCACGCCGACGAACTCATAGACACCGGCCGGGCAATACCGTTGCTCTGGACCGGCAAAATGATGCAGGTTAAGGTCGACGGGCGTGGCAGCCGAGCGCAGCGTCAGGTGGACCGGCTGATCCTCGCTGTGGTTGGTGTTCGAGATGAATACCGACGACAGGCGATCGAAGCTGATCCTGCCGTCCGGTTTCGGGTAGCGGATAGGCGCGAACTCCGACGCGGGGCGTAGGCATTCGTGGTCGGCGTGTTTGTGGCGCAGCGTCCATGGCGCCTTCCCGCGCAGCAGCAGCTGGTCGATGCCGACCATGAGGGCGCCCTTGTACAGGCCTTGCGCCATGAAGGGCTTGAAATTGCGTCCCTTGTACAGTTCTTCGTGCAGCCACGATGCCTCGAAGGCAGCTGGAAACGCAACGAGTTCGTCGTGGGTACGGCCGCCAGCCAGCGCGTCGAAGGCGGCCTCGGCGGCCAGCATCCCCGTCTTCATCGCCGCGTGGCTGCCCTTGATCCGCGACGCATTCAAAAAACCGGCATCGCAGCCGATGAGCACACCGCCAGGGAAGGTCAATTTCGGCAGCGACTGCAGGCCACCGGCGGCGAGCGCGCGCGCGCCGTATGCCACGCGCTTGCCGCCCTCGAAGAACTTGCGGATCTCAGGATGCGTCTTGTAGCGCTGGAATTCCTCGTAGGGCGATAGATACGGATTCTGGTAGCCCAGGCCGACTACATAGCCGACCGCCACCTGGTTGTCCTCGAGGTGATAAAGGAAGGAACCGCCGTAAGTTGCCGCGTCGAGCGGCCAGCCAGCAGTGTGAATGACCAGTCCCGGCTGATGTTTGGCCGGATCGATCTCCCACAGCTCCTTGATACCGAGCGCATAGGTCTGCGGGTCGCGTCCCCGATTCAGGTCATACTTCGCCATGAGCTGCTTGCCGAGGTGACCGCGTGCGCCTTCTGCGAAGAAGGTGTATTTCGCGTGCAGTTCCATGCCGAGCTGGAAGGCATCGCTGGGATGGCCATGCCGGTCGACGCCCATATTACCGGTAGCGACGCCCTTGACCCTGCCCTTGTCGTCATACAGTACTTCCGCCGCAGGAAAGCCGGGGAAGATCTCCACGCCCAGCGCTTCGGCCTGCTCGCCCAACCAGCGCACGACGTTAGCCAGCGAAATCACATAATTGCCGTGATTCTGGAAGCAGCCGGGCAAGGCCCAGCCCGGCGTCCTGTAGGCTTTTTTGTCGGTCAGGAACAGGAAGCGGTCTTCGCTGACGGGTGTCTGCAGCGGGGCACCCAGGTCTTTCCAGTTGGGGAACAGCTCGTTCATCGCGATCGGATCCATGACCGCACCGGAGAGGATGTGGGCGCCTACCTCGGAACCTTTCTCGAGGACGCAAACGGATATCTCCGTTGCCTGCTGGAGCGCGAGCTGCTTGAGGCGAATGGCGGCGGCGAGGCCGGCAGGGCCGGCACCGACGATCACGATGTCGTATTCCATCGCATCGCGTGGGCCGAATTGTTCGAGGAGCTTGGTTGTCTCTGCCATATACATGAAAAAATCAAAAGCCGGTGTTTAGGCGGGCTTGCTCCACTGCAGCTTGAGCGTCACCATCGCATTCGTGGTACCGGTCGTACAGCGCGGTTTGTTGTTCGGATCGATCCAGAATTCCGGGATGCGCCGCAGCCATTCTTCGATAAAGACACGGACTTCCATGCGCGCAAGCCCAGCTCCGGGGCAACGGTGGGGACCATCGCCGAAACCAGCATGGCGCTGGACCTTGCGGCGGATATCGACTTTGAGCGGGTCGGGAAAGCGGCGCTCGTCCAGGCCGTGCAGGGTTTTGGGCAACATGATCAGTTCGCCCGCCTTGAACTGCAGACCCTTGTACTCGAAATCATGGGTGATCACGCGAGTCGTCTGGGGGACGGGGTACCGACGCAGGAATTCCTCGATTGCCGGCCCCATCAGCGCCGGGTCGGCCACCAATTCGCGACGCAGCTGCGGCTGCTCGGCGAGGCATCTGGCGACGAAGCCCAGCGTGGCGGCCACGGTATCGAGTCCACCGAACAGCACATTCGACAGCATGCCGAAGGTCTCCTGTGGCGTGTATTCGCGGCCGTCGACACGGGCATTGACGATCTTGCTGAACAGGTCGGTGCCGGGTCGTGCACGGCGTTCAGCAATCCATTTTCCGACATACGCCTGCAGCCCGGAGAATGCCGCCACCTGATCGGCCGGGCTGCGTGCGCGCACCGATTTCTCGGTCAGTTCCAGCAAATGGTCGCGGTCTTCCATCGGCAGGTTCACGAGCTGCAGGAAAATGGCAATCGGCAGCCGTTTGGCAAACTCATCGACGAATTCGCATTCGCCGCGCTCAATGAAACCGTCGATCAGGGAATTGGTCAACGCCCGTACATCAGCTTCGAGCTCATGGACGGGTTTCGGTCCGAACGCCGGCGACAACAATGCGCGGAATGGCGTGTGTTCGGGTGGATCGAGCTCAAGCGGGACCAGCGGCACGTGGTCAGGTCTTTTCGGCACCGACACCACCGCATGCGAGAACCGTGCGTGGTCCATCTGCATGACGTCGATATCTTCGGCGCGCGTGGCAATCCAGTAGCCGCCATGCCTGGGAGTCCAGACGATGTCGGGCCCATCGTGCAGTTTGGCCCACGCCAGGTGGACGTCGTCTTCGAATCCTTCCGGTGCATCCTTGTCGAAGTCGATGACGACGTGCGGAGGAACATGTTGCGGAATGGTGAAATTTTCGATTGGCATGGCTCAATCCTTGGCAAGGGTGAGGGATAGATTTTTTGCTGCTGTGTCAGCGCAACGCCCAGACATGGCCGCGCGTGCCTCGTCCTGGATGTGACATGCATAGCGTTTCAGGTGAAATTCCATATTCCCGAACTGTGCATCGAGCATCAGCAGGCGACGGTAATGGTGGCCGACCTTGTATTCGTCGGTGATGCCATAGCCGCCGTGCAGTTGAATGCCTTGCGTGGTGACGAAGCGGGCGCTGCGGATGAGCTGCGCCTTGCATCCGGAGACCGTCACGCCCTGCGCGGCGCCGCCCTGCGTCAGCGCCGCCCATCCGCGGTGCAGCGTGGCCCTTGCTTGCGACAGTTCGATCGCCATGTCGGCCATACGGTGCTGCAAGGCCTGGAAGCTGCCGATGGCGACGCCGAATTGCTTGCGGGTCTTGAGATAATCGGCGCACAGGGCGATCGTGTCTTCCATGCCGCCCACCAGCTCGGCATTAAAGGCGACGATCGCTTCATCGACCGCTGCCTGCAGGACGGACAGCGCCCCGCCGACGGTGCCGACGACGGCACTGCCGTCCACGCAAGCGCCGTCGAAGACGATGTCCGCCGCCGGCGTACCGTCTAGCAAGCGGGTCGGCACCACACCCACGCCGGGTCCGCACGGATCGACCAGGAACAGCGTCAGACCCTGCGGGTCCTGGTCGGCGCCGGCGGTGCGCGCCACCACCAGCAGCCTGTCGGCCACAGGCGCGCCGACCACCAGCGTCTTGTGGCCGTCGATGCGCCAGCCATCGCCGCTATTGGTGGCGCGCGTCTTGACTGATGCGAGGGTGCCGCGGGCCTGGCGCTCGCTATGGGCGACGGCAAACAGCGCCTGCCCCGAAATCAGTTCCTCGAGAAGCGCGGCCCTTTGCCCGCCTTCCCCGCCTTCCCCGGCGCGTACCAGCAGTGCAGCCGGGAACACGCCACATGCGACGAAGGGCTCCAGTACCAGGGCCCGCCCCAACTGCTCGGCAACCAGCCCCGTCTCGACCGGGGAAAAGCCCAGCCCGCCGTACTGCTCGGGCACAGCGACGCCGAGCCAGCCCATCTCGGCGATGGCCTGCCAGGTCTCGCGACGGAATCCACCCTCATCGTTGGCGCGCGCGCGTCGCAGTTCGAACGGGTAACTCCTCTGGACGTAGCGGGCCGCACTGTCCTGCAGCATCTGCTGCTCTTCGGTCAGGTCAAAATTCATCTGTCATCCTCGGATCTGGGCCTCACAGGCTGAACATCGCCTTGGCGATGATGTTGCGCTGAATTTCAGCGGTCCCGCCGTAGATCGTGCAAGCGCGCCGGTAGAACAGCTCGGCGGCCAGGCCGGGCGCAAAATCCGGACCGGGAAAAGTGCGGCCGCGCAACGCCAGGTCCTCGTTCGGGTCCGGGTAGAACACCATATTCGCTACGTGGTGGCCAACCCTTCCGCCTATCTCTATCTGAACGATGAAAGGCCAGTGCCCCCCACCGCCACCTGCACCACCGTCAACCGATGGGAATACGGCCTCGGCAGCACATTTCCCAGGTATGTGCAGCCCCCGCTGAATCCGCAAGCCGTCCGCGAACGCTATTTCGCCAAAGATATCATCTATCTTTTAGGCACCGCTGATAACGACCCCCATCATCATCAACTCGACAGGAGCTGCGCCGCAGAGGCTCAAGGGCCGACACGATTTCAACGCGGACTGGCTTATGTGGAGAGGATGAAAGCAAGTGGCGCTCTGCACCAGAGCTTGCTGGAGGTTCCAGGCGTTGGTCACCACAGTTCGCAGATGTTTGCCTCCACCTGTGGCGTGTCAGCTCTATTCGGCGACGGTAGCTGCGGGGACACGCCGCAAACCACTTCCAGATGAAGTCCCATGCCGGTGGGAGTATACGAGTGACATCCAACTGGTTGGGGCCTCATCCTATCCTTCTGAGTAAGTGCTATTCACTTGAGTGAAGATCTAGGCGCATTGTCCGTGGAATTGCCTTTGACGGCCGCTATCGGCCGAGGCTGTGTAAAAACAGAGCCTCAGCCCGACATCGAGAAAATTGAATGCAGGTCGATCTGAGAGGTCGATTTTTCAATTGATTAAGAATTCCTACGTTTTTACACAGCCTCGGCCAAGAGCGGACCTCCGCTAAGACATTGCCGCCTTAGCCAATTTATGATGAGATTTCGATCACTCCTCCCCCCACTTTCGATTGCCGTCAGAACTCAATGTTTGCCGCCTTCATTCAGTCCCGAGAATCGGATCTTGAACGCCTTGTCGATATACGTATTGCTGCTATGCGGGAGAGTTTAGAGAGGGTCGGTCGATTTGATGCCCAGCGCGTGCGTGAACGTTTTACATCGACGTTCACGCCAGAAACCAGCTATTTCATCATGATCGATGGCCATGCCGTCGGCTTTTTCTCACTGGATCGCCATCATGATGCCCATGTCCTCCGACACTTTTATATCCTTTCGCAATACCAGCGCCGGGGAATCGGAGCGCAGGTTCTCAAGCGCGTTCTGGCTGATGTCAGCCGCAAGGGATGCCCAGTCAAACTCACTGCCCTACGCGAAAGCGACGCCAATCGTTTTTATCTAAACAATGGTTTTTTGCAGGTGGGGGAGGAAGAGTGGGACATTTTCTATGCCCATCGACCCAAGGGAGTGACGTTATCATCGACTAACAACGAGATCGGATCCATTCGATGGCTGGGCTGGACAGACCTTCCGCATCTCGATGTTGTTTTGCGCGAGCATGTGCGCGATCTGCACACGGGTCAAATTGTAGAGTCCGAGATCGCTTCGATCAAAGCCCACATGGAGGGTGGTGCAGACGATGAGGGGCGGTATCGCAGCTATCTGGTCGCTTGCGACCCGGCAGGATTGCCGGTCGCTTGCATGGGCCTGTCACGGCCGGATGCGCGAATGAGCGCCCATGTTGCCATGACTGCGCCGGATGCGTTGGAATTGCTCAACGTGTTCGTTCGTCGCGATTTCATGCAGACCAAGGGAATCGGACGATCATTGTTGTCGGCAGTATATGAAGAGGCCACGGCGGCTGGCGCCTCTCGGCTGCTGGTCAACAGCGGCCCGCGTTACCTAGCGAGTTGGGGATTCTATGATCACATGTTCGATAAAGATCACGGAATGCTTATTGATTATTACGGGACGGGGCGACACGCAAAGGTTTGGAGCAAGGTGCTGCAGAAACCGGGAATATAAAGGTCAGCAATCGGTCAGCAGCCGACATGGCCAATAAAAAAAGCCCGCAATCGCGGGCTTTTTTGGGGCCATAAGCCTCCCATAGGGCAATTCTATTACCCAGAGAAGAGTCTATTACCCAATTAGGTTTGCGGCATAAGCCGGAAACCCTTGTGTGCTGGTGCTGATGGGCGGAATCGAACCGTCGACCTACTGATTACGAATCAGTTGCTCTACCAACTGAGCTACATCAGCTGAAGGAGCGCGATTATAACCTTTTCTTGTTTCTTCTTCTAGTGCAAGACATTCCAACATTTGTTCGGCTGAAACTCCGGCCGCCTCAGCGATTGCCTTCGCGGCCTTAAAACTCGGCAAACGCTCGCCCCGAGCGTACTTGTCTAGGGTCGGCTGGGGGATTCCCCACTGCTTAGCGAGCGAATTCACCGACTTGCCATCCAGCGCCATTTTCAAAATTTCTGCGTAGCTCATCGATTTTCCTCTTGCGCAATTAATCCAAATGAAGTAACTTTGAGTTAATTCGAATGGATTAACTCTTTTTGGGGTTACTCTGTTTGGACCAACAATACCACAAATCGAGGGGAATCTCAGTGGCGTATCAGATCGGCGTCTTACTAGCGGCAATTGTTCCAGTGACTTGGTTCTGGCCGATCTTGAA
>NZ_BADI01000719.1:0-11774 GCF_000333555.1 Herbaspirillum sp. B65
ACGAAACTGAATTCATCATCCCAGTTGCTGGAAGCCAGCGTCAGTCCGTGGCGATTGAGCATGAAGATATTGACCGCCCGCGATTGCTGCTGGATGGTCTTGAAGGCGCGATTGAGGCGGTCCACCGCCAGCGCATCCTCAGGATGCTGCAAGACCTGGCGCACATCGGACTGGAAGCCCAGTGCGAAAGGCAGGGCTTCATACTTCTGCAGGCTCGATTCCAGGTTACTTCGAAGGCCACGCCAGGATTTTCCTGGCGCAGACCGGCAATCACCTGACCGACCAGTTCATCCATGGAGAAGCGCTGCAAGGTCAGTTCACCGGTGGTGGACTTGGCCAGCTTGAGCAAGTCATTGATGAGCGCATCCATCTTGCGCACGTTGCGACGGATCACCTGCAACTGTTCGCGCCCCTTGTCATCGATGGCCTGGGCGTAATCCTCTTCCAGGATCATGGCATAGCCGGAGATGGCACGCAGCGGGGCACGCAAGTCGTGCGAGACCGAATAGGAAAAGCTTTCCAGTTCCTTGTTCACACTGTGCAGATGCTGGGCCTGGCGTTCCAGGTCGGCATTGAGGGCCTCGATCTCTTCTTCGGCGCGCTTGCGCTCGGAAATGTCGTAGATGACAGTACGACTGATGAGCTTGCGCTGGTCGCGGCTGGGAATGGCGGTAGCATTGACCAGGGCGGTGAATTGGCTGCCATCGGCCCGGCGGAAATTGAGGTCGATGCCGCTGATCTCGCGCTTCAACAGGAACTGCGGATAGAGCTCGCGCTGGTAGCGCTCGGCACTGGCCGGCGCCAGCAAGTCGGCCTGGGTCATGCGCCCCACCACCTGGTCGCGCGTATAGCCCAGCCACTTGAGCTCGGTATCGTTGATCTTGATGATGATCTTGTTGCTCTCATCGACCGAGTGATAGCCACAGGGCGCGTTGTTGTAGAGGTCTTCAATTTCATCGGAATAGGCCTGGGCGCGCTGCTGGGCTTCCACCCGACGCGCCATTTCGCGACGCAGCTTGCGATAGACCAGCAGCAGCAAGGCAATGCTGAGCAGACTGCCACTGATGACCATGAAGATGGTGAGATTGGCGCTGACCGCCGTGTCTTTGGCTCGGGTGGCCAGGAGGGTATTTTCGTTCCCCTTCATCAACTCGACATTGCTGCGAATGCGGTCGCCCAGGTCCTGGCCTTCGAGCACGCGAGCGCGGCCCTCTTCCGGGTTCAATGCCATCAACTGGCGCGACACCGCCAGGCGCTGCGCCACCAGGTCATCGGTACGCCCCAGCAATTGAACCTGCTGCGGGTTGTCGCTCACCAGAGCGTGCAACTCCTGCACCAAGGCGTTGACCTGGCGCTCGCCGGCCTCGAAGTTGGCACGGTATTCCTGCTGGCCCGAGACCACATAACTGCGCGAATTGCCGACCGTCTCGCGCAGGGTCGCGTTGATTTCTTCCAGCTTGTTGAGGACGGCATAGCTGTGCTGCAGCCACACCGCGTGCTGCTCGAAGTCGCGCACGCTGTGATAGGAAAAGCCGGCCACTCCCAGGGAGAGTAACAAGGCCAACAGGAAGAAGATGCCGGTGCTGGCACCGGCCAGTCCGCTTTGTCTAGTTATCGGCATGTCTCAGTTTCGTTGATCCGACAGTCACGCCCAAGACGTAAGAGTCGGTTACCTGCCCGGCCGGCATCCTACAATGCCACGCTGGACGCCCCCACTGCTGCGGCCCGCGACCCTGTCTGCGCCGGGTTGCGGGTAGCCGCCAAGGCTTTCTTGCTGCTTGCCTCAATGCCGGGCACCTGTGCATCCGGCGCCTACTGTTCTCTTTATGTCAGCAAATGAAGCCAAATCCTTCGATATCGTAGAAAACGCCACGTCTCGGATGCCTCTGGCGGGGCCTCAGCGGACGCTGTCCATGCGCTTTCCTGTTTTCCTCTTGATTATCCGAATTAATTCTATATTAGTTTGTGAGATTTACCTCTTATTTTAGATAGCGACCGGATCGCGCCGACCGCCTCCCCTTTGCTGGTCAACTAGGCTGCCGATGACGCGGTTTTGACGCAACGATTCACAGGTGATCCTGTCGATGCGGCTTGACGATGGCACAAGGCGAGGACTACAACATCAGCTATGGCGGATACCGGGGAAACCGGAGGGGGTGGGCGGTGCACTTCATGATGAAGTGCACCGTTTTTTTCAACTCACGAGAATGATGCCGGGCCGCCCTAGCCCGCAAACACGGCCTGCATCAGCGCCGCCTGCTGGGCGTAGTGGGTGCTCTTGGAGGCTGTCGGTCCAGTGGCGGTATCGGGGCGATACACCGCGCGCAGCGGCACTCCTGCTGGCAGGGCAGCCTCGATGGCGTCGCGCACGCACAGCCAGGCGCCCTGGTTGCGTTCTTCCTCCTGCACCCAGATCACTTCGACCAGGTTGGGATAGCTGTTCAAGCGCTCACCCAGCGCCTGCGTCGGGAAGGGATAGAGCTGCTCCACCGACAGCAGCACAGTCTCATCATTGACGGCCTGGCTGCGTGCTGCAGCCAGGTCGTGTCGCACCTTGCCACTGCACAAGACCAGCCGTCGCACCTGCTGGACCGGCGGTGCCTCGAGGTCCTCCGACAATGGCTGGAAAGCCCCCTGCAGCAAGGCCGACAGCGGCGAATGGGAACCTGATTGCGCGTGCAGCACCGACTTGGGCGTGAAGACCACCAGCGGACGCTCGGCCTGCAAGGCTTGCTCGCGCAGCAGGTGGAACCACTGGGCCGAAGTGGTCGGGCAAGCCACGCGGATGTTCTGCCCGGCGCACAGCAGCAACATGCGGCTGAGGTAGCCGGTCGAGTGCTCCGGTCCCACGCCTTCGTAACCGTGCGGCAGCAGCAGGGTCAGGGCAGAAGGATAGCCCCACTTGCCGCCGCCGGAGGTGACGTACTGGTCGATCATGATCTGGGCACCATTGACGAAGTCACCGAACTGGGCTTCCCAGATCACCAGTGCATTGGCGCCCGCCTGGACGCTGAAGCCGTATTCGAAACCGACCACCGCCTCTTCGCTCAGCGGCGAATTGATGACCTCCAGCGCAGCACTGGGCGCGGCCACCTGGCGCAGCGGCCAGTAGGCCTGCTGCACGCCCTGGGCAGTATCGACGGCGTGCCACACCGCGTGGCGCTGCATGAAGGTGCCACGCTGCACATCCATGCCGGAAATGCGCACGCCATGACCCTCGGCCAGCAGCGAGGCATAGGCCATGTTCTCGGCAAAATTCCAGCTGCACGCCTGCTCGGGTGCGCTCACGCAGTCTTGCCACTGGGCGATCAATCGCAGGATGGCCGGATGGGCCTCGAACCCGTCCGGCAGGCGTGTCATGCGTTCGACGAACTGACGGATGCGCAGCAGGTCGGGGCCGACAACGGGTGCCGGGGAAGCGGGAACTGCGGCGGCCGCAACGGCACTGCCGACGCGACTGGCCTTGAAGGCCGCCAAAGCTTGCTGACTGCTGGCCGCCAGCAGGGCCATCCCCTCCTCCGAACCCGGCCAGCCGGCTTGCGCATAGAGCTGGGTGACCGGGGGATGCTTGTCGATGAAGCCGTGCAGCAGCGGCTGGGTCACGGTGGCGGTGTCTTGCTCGGCGTGGCCCCAGCGACGATAGCCGACCAGATCGATCACCACGTCGGCACCGAACTGCATCCGGTAATCGAAGGCAATGCGGGCGGCACGCAGCACCATCTCCGGTTGGTCGGCATTGACGTGCAGCACCGGGGCGCCGACGATGCGGGCGATGTCGGTGCAATAACCATGGTTTTCCGGGTCCAGCGGATTGGGGGTGGTAAAGCCGATCTGGTTGTTGACGATCACGTGGACCGTGCCGCCCACGCCATAGCCCGGATGCTGGGCCAGCTTGAGCGACTCCATCACCACCCCCTGACCGCAGAAGGCGGCGTCGCCGTGGATCACCACCGAGGCCGGCAGCGGCGCCTGCGGATGGCGCGCATGGTAGCTGCGGGTCATGCCCAGCAGCACCGGATAGGCACTTTCCAGGTGGGAAGGATTATGGGCCAGCAACAGCCCGACCTTGCCATGGGCAGTGGCGCGCACGGTCTGGGCGCCCAGGTGGTACGGCAAGTCCACCGCGTTGGCGGCAGCCGGGGTGGTGTGCTCCGGATCGAAGTAGGCGACGATCTCGGCCGCCGGCATCTGCATCAGGTTCACCAGCAGGTTGAGACGACCACGATGCGGCATGGCCATGAACAGTTGTTCCAACTGGTAGAAGCTGCTGCGCTCCACCAGCGCATCCATCAACAGCAGCAGCGATTCGCAGCCTTCCAGCGAGAAGCGCTTGGCCTGCGGATAGTCTTGCTGCAGGTAGTGTTCCCATTGCTCGGCGGCGGCCAGGCGCGCCAACACCGCGGCGCGTTCAGGCGCACCGGGCTCGGCGCCATGGTCACGCGCGGCCAGACGGGCAAACAGCCATTGCCGGCGCGCTTCATCGCGCACGCCGCTGGCGTCCAGCGCCAGCGCTGCACAGAACAGACGGCTCAGATGGTGCGTCAATTCCTTGACGGTAGTCAGGCCCAAGCCGTCGAGCAGGCGATGCTGGGCCAGGGTGATATCTTCATCTTCCAGGGCGTGGGTCTGCGGCAGCAACGCCGGGATCTCGGGCAGCGAAATGGTCCCCAGCGGATCGATGTCGGCGATGCGGTAACCCTCGTTGCGGTAGGCCTCGATGAAGGACTGGACACGCGCATGGGCCAACGCCTGGCGGGCACTGGTGGAATGATTGAGGGAGGTGGACTGGTGCAATGTCATGGCGAACCTTTCTGGGCAAGGACGTGGACATGTCATGCCGCCAGCGCCGGCCCATTTGCCACCGGCACCCACGACACGACGCCTGCGCCCTCTCCCGCCAGCCGGCTGCCGCGCCCGTTCAGGCCGGGCGCCGCAACCGCTGCAGGTGGAACGCTTTGTTCTTGTCACGCCCGAGCGTGGATGTTCGGGCGCGGTCTCCTCGCAGATATCGACAAGCTAGAGGTTCAGGCGGCAGGCGCGCCGCCGCAGGGATACATCAGCCTTCCAGCAAGGACAGCTCGGGCTGGAGGATCTTTTCGCGCACACCGCCGCGGGCCTTGCCCGACTGGGAATGCGTCGTGCCGTGCGTGAGCAAGTCGCTCAACTTGAAGCGCCCCATCAGCGCCGACAGTTGCTCGGCCTGGGATTGCAGGGCCTTGGCCGCCGCCGCGTTCTGCTCCACCAGGGCGGAGTTTTCCTGGGTCATCTGGTCCATCTGGCTGATGGCCTGATTGATCTGTTCGATGCCTTCGCTTTGTTCCTTGCTGGAGGCGCTGATGTCGGTGATGAGATCGGTGGCGTGCTTGATGCTGGCGATGACTTCATCGATGGTGGCCACGGTCTGTTCGACGATGCCGCTGCCGGCCTTGACGTGATTGACCGAACCCTCGATGAGCGACTTGATTTCCTTGGCCGCCACCGCGCTGCGCTGGGCCAGTCCACGCACTTCGCTGGCCACCACCGCAAAGCCACGACCATGCTCACCGGCGCGCGCCGCTTCCACCGCGGCATTCAAGGCCAGCAGATTGGTCTGGAACGCGATGCCATCGATGACGGTGATGATGTCGGCGATCTTGCTTGAGGACGTGCTGATGGCGCTCATGATGTTGACCACCTGCTCCACCGAGGCGCCGCCCCGCACTGCCACATCCGAGGCCGAGACCGCCAGCTCGCTGGCCTGGCGTGCGTTGTCGGCATTCTGGCGCACCGCCGAGGTCAGTTGTTCCATGGCCGAGGCGGTTTCTTCCAGCGAACTGGCCTGCTGTTCGGTGCGGTCCGACAGACTCATGTTGCCCTGGGCCAGTTCGCGCGCAGCCATATCGATGGCCGAGGTGCCATTGCGCACATTGGACACCGTGTCATGCAGGTTATCGCTCATGTGCTGCAGGGCCAGCAGCAGACGACTGATTTCATCCTTGCCATGGGCTTGCAGGCGATAGGACAAGTCGCCCTGTGCCACCGTTTCGGCCAGTACCACGGCGTGGCGCACCGGTGCCGTAATGGAGCGCGTGATGAGCACACCGATGACCGAGGCCAGCACCACGGCCACGCTGGCCAGCACGATCATCTGGATCACGGCCATTCGCCCTTCCTCGGCGGCCTGCAGGGAATCGTTGACCATTTCCTTGGCCAGCGAATTGACCATCTTGTCGACCATCACGAAGTATTCGCCTTGCAGGCGCGACATGTCGCCCTGGTAGAGCGTGGTGGCCTCGGCACGCTGTTCGTCCTTCATCAATGCGAAGAACTTGCGCACGGCCACACCGTAGGCCGAACGGGCGCTGGTCTGCTCGGCGTAGAGCGCCTTGGTCTTGTCGGAATCGAGCAGGCCTTCCAGTTTCTGGTAGGCCTCGGTATTGGCCTTACGCAGGCCGGCATATTCATCCATGTACTTGGCCGATGCCTCGGGGGTCGTGGCCAACAGGATGTTGGACAGTACCGCATTGGCCTTGTAGCCATTGTTCTTGATCTGGTTGCTCAAGGCGATGAGCTGGTATTTCTCGTTGACGATGCTGTTGATTTCAGCATTATTGGAAGACTGGTTCCTGATCCCGACCATGGCTGTCACCACGATCAAGAGCAAGACCACTGCAAATGCGCCGCCCAGGCGGACGCCAATATTGAAATTGGCCAGCTTCATCGCTACCCCCTTAATGATCCCATTTAGATACCCACGTACAGGCCAGCAGGACGACAAGACCCTGATCATCACTTCCATTCACATCCCTTGCTGCCATGGCACTGCACTTCCTGCGAATCCGCTACTGCGTTTCTTGGGTTCTCTCTACATCTTTGGGGAGCGGTTCTGGACCTTATTCCGCGGCCGGTGCGAGCAGCCGGGTTCCCTCAAAAACATCGATGCGCCCCGGCGTGCGCCGGTCTCCTGTTTTTGTGCAACCGCAAATTCGGGTCTAGTGTAAGCATTTCCGAATGGAAATAGTACTAAAAACTCGAATTTTTATTAAACATGTGGCGTCATTTTCATAGGAGAAATGCTGTGCTGCACCTACAGCAGAGCTTGCTTTTCAAGTATCGGGATTGCGACAGCACAGACACAATGCATCGGCGATGGCCTGGGTCTCGCTGTCCAGCCGACTGGTCCCGATCCGCAAATGCGCGCGGCCCGGCAGCAGAGAGTTGCGACTACCTGCGCCGACGGCATAGCCATGTGCGGCCATGGTGACCAGGGCATAAGGCTCCGAGGGTACTGGCAGCCAGATCGCCAACCCATCCCCTGCCGGACAATCCACGCCGCGCTGTGCCAGGGCCGCTACCAGCGCCTGGCGGCGCTGGGCATAGATGCCCCTGGCCCGCTCGACAGTAGCGAAGGACTGCGTATCGGTGAGCAGGAAGGCCATGGCTTCCTGCAGGATGCGACTGGTCCAGCGGTCGCTGAAATTGCGATAACCGTGGATCTGCCGGACCAGCTCAACCGGGCCGGACAGCACACCCACCCGCAAGTCGGGACCGAAGGCCTTGGAGTAGGACGTAATGTGGACGGTGCGCTCGGGAAAATGACGCCCCATGCTCAGGGGCGGCGCCGATGACAAGGCGCCTAGCCCATCGTCTTCGATGATGAGCAGGTCGGTGGATAGCAGCAACCGGCGCAAGGCCTCGAACCGCGCCGCACTCACCGACACGCCAGTGACCGAATGCGTGCGCGGTTGGTAGAACCAGGCCGCCGGGCGCTTGGCCAGGGCCGCCGCCAGGGAATCGGGCAAGGGCCCTTCGGCGTCGCACGCCACTGGCACGACCTCGGCGCCGAGATGATCAAGGTTGTCCAGCACGCGGGCGGCAGAGGGGTCTTCCACCGCCACCACCGAGCCGGGCAGCAACAGGCTCTTGAGGGTCAGATGCACGCCACTGAAGCCGCCATTGACCGCCAGGTAGGCCGGGGCCGGATAAGGCCAGTGGCGCTCTGCTGCTGCACGCAACGCGGGCACGATGGGCGCGCGTTCATAAACGTTCAGTGAGGCCGCCTTGGCCCCTGCGGCAAAGGCGTGCGACAAGTCCGGCAGCAAGGCCGGATCGGGCACGGCCAGGCTCAGGTCGGCGCGCAAATGTTCACCAAAGTTGCCCGGTGTCTCGAATCTTATCGGTCTTGGGGTCACATCATTGGTGTTGACCCAGGCGCCGTTGCGTCCCCGCCCGATAATCACGCGCTGCTTGCGCAAGGCGCCCCAGGCGCTGGAAATGGTCGCCGGACTCACCCCCAAGGCATCGGCCAGGTCGCGCACCGGCGGCAGCTTGGCGCCCACCGGGATGGCACCCGCCCGAATCAACGCGGTCGTGCCCAGGGCAATGCCACGGGTGGTGCGGTCGGAAAGCTGTTGTGCGAGCCACGCTATCGAGATTTCATCACCCATAGAAAATTTAATTGTTCAGTAACTAAATACAAATTGTACAGCTTTTTGTAAACATTTAGGATCGGAGCCCTCAATGTTCACACCTCGATGGAGTCCGCGTGAAACCACAAGTGCTGCTTGCCATGCGTGATTGGGATTACCTCACCCCGCTGTTGCTGGGCGACCTGGCGTCGCCGGATTTCGATCTGCTCCTCAAGCGTGTCGATCGTCTACCGGGGCTGTACCCCTTGCCCGAACTGTGCGATGCCTGTGAACTTTCCTTCAGCCAGTATGTGCGCGCCCTGGACCAAGGCCACTGCGACATGATCGGCATCCCCAATTTCGTCATGCGCGGCTTTCGGCATCGCTGCGTGGTGACCACCCGCGACAGTTCGCTGATGGCCCTGGATGAACTTCCAGGTCACCGCGTGGCGCTGGCGGGATGGCCCAATTCCGGCCACACCTGGACCCGCACCGCGCTCCTGCATCAGGGTGTGCAACTGGAAGACATCACCTGGCTGGAATGCAGCGACGGTCCCTCCCCCCTGGAGGTGCTGCAGCGGGGTGAGGCGGATGCCGCCTTCCTGCCCTTCATGCCAGCCGGTTTCTTTACGCCACAGGCACCATTGCGTCCGGTCCAGCGCAATTGCCTGGAACAGGAACGCCATTACCTGGCCAGCGTGGGCTACGTGCCGGGCATCCACATCCTGGCCGTGCGTCAATCGCTGGCGCGGCGTCATCCTTGGCTGCCGCAAGCCTTGAGCGACCTGATCGACACCGCGCGCCAACTCTGGCGCAGCAAGCGGCAGCGCTACCTGGATACCAGCCCCTGGATCAACGAGCAATGGCAGCTCTGTGGCGCGGACCTGCCGCCGCATTGGGATGCCAGCGGCGTGGACCAGAACTTCCGCATGATCAGCGACTTTGCCGCCAGCCTGTTCCGGCAAGGACTGACCAGCCGGGCGCTGCACGCTCACGAGATTTTTCCCGAACATTCCCGTTCCTGATGGAGACCTTGCATGTTGAAAGTGGCATTAGGCCAATTCGCCGTCGCCAAGACCTGGCAAACCAACCTGGGCACCTGCCTGAGCCTGATCCGCCGCGCCCTTGAGCAGGAGGCGCAATTGCTGGTACTGCCCGAAGGCATCCTGGCACGCGACATCACCGACCCCGACCTGGTACGCAAGAGCGCGCAAGCGCTGGACGGCCCGTTCGTCAGTGCCTTGTGCGAAGCCACGCGCGGCACCCCGCTCACGCTGGTGACCTGTGTGCACGTGCCGCTCGATGGCCTGCGGGTGGCCAATATGCTCATCGTCATCCGCGACGCCTGCATCATTGCGCGCTACCAGAAGCTGCACCTGTACGACGCCTTTACCGGCCAGGAATCGCGCAATGTCGAACCCGGCAATGAAGTGCCGCCCTTGGTCGAGGTGGGCGGGATGCAAGTGGGCGTGATGACCTGCTATGACCTGCGCTTTCCCGAGCTGGCGCGACGCCTGGCACTGGACGGTGCGCAAGTGCTGGTGCTGCCGGCGGCCTGGGTCAAGGGGCCGCTCAAGGAGATGCACTGGGAAACCCTGCTGCGTGCCCGTGCCGTGGAAAACACCACCTACCTGGTGGCCGTAGGCGAATGTGGCGAACGCAACATCGGCTGCAGCATGGTGGTCGATCCGCTCGGGGTACCGGTGGTACAGGCCGCAGAAGCCAGCACCCTGGTCTTTGCCACGCTCGACCCGGCACGACTGGCCGCTGCGCGTGCAGTGCTGCCGGTACTGAAGAACCGGCGCTTCAGCCGTCCCGAATTGCAGTTCCCATCATGACCACCCTCAGGAGACAAGAATGAAAAAAACCTCTCAAGCAGCGCGCACGGCCTGGACCGGTCTGCTCGCCCTGACCCTGCTCTGCCCACTCGCCGTGGCAGCGCAAGAGGCTGACAACCCGGCTTACCAGGCACTGCGCAAGCGCCTGCCCGAACAGATCAGGAAAGAAGGCCAGATCGTGGCGGTCAATCATGGCTCCTTCCCGCCTTACCTGATCGCACAAAGTACGTCCTCGGTGCAGGGTGCCTCGGCCGAACTGGCCGAGGCGGTGGCCCAGATCTGGGGCGTGAAGATCGCGCACCAGTCCGTCAGCGGACTGTCCGCCATCCTGATCGGCATCAAGTCTGGCCGCTACACCCTGGCCTTCGGACCGATCGGCGACTACCCGGAGCGCCAGGCCTCGGTGGACTTCATCGATTTCGTCGAGGAATCGGTGGCCTTTGCGGTGCAAAAGGGTAATCCGCAGACCATCAAGTCCATCAAGGACACCTGTGGCAAGCGCATCGCCGTCATGGGCGGCGGCTCGGCCGAGAAGGTCATCAATCAGTTCTCCACCGGCTGCGTCAAGCAAGGCCAGCCACCGGTGACGGTACAGATCTACAACGACCAACCCACGGCGCTGCTGTCGGTGCGCTCGGATCGGGCCGATGGCTTCTTTTCTTCCCACGCGCCGCTGAAATATTTCGTCAAGAAAACCCATGGTCAACCGGGCCAGCTGGAACTGGCCGGGGTGGGCGCGGGGAATGGTTTCGGACGCATCTACCAGGGTGCCATCGTCCCCAAGGGCAGCGAACTGGGACCGGTCTTGCTGGATACCATGCGCCTGCTGTTTGAAAACGGCACCTACGAACGGATCATGAAGAAATGGGAATTGCAGGAACACCTGCTGAAGGCGCCCGGGTTGAACCTGGCCAAGGAGTCGCCCCAATGAACGCTACCCGGTCCCTGAACGCCTCGCCATCGCAGCCAATGGCGATCGACGTGCGCCAGGCGCATCTGCCCATCGACAAACTGCACATCGTGATGTGGCTGCTGGCCTTGGCCTGCCTGCTGCGGCTGCTGTGGATGGTGGCGCACAACGAAGCGTTCCAGTGGTCGGTGGTGGCGCACTGGCTGAGTGCGCCCTCGGTATTGCGCGGCCTGGGCGTCACACTGGGCTTGACGGCCATCTCGATGGTGCTGGGTTCCTTGCTGGGCCTGGTACTGGCCATTGCCAGGCTGTCCAGGGCCAGTCTGTTCAGGTATATCGCCGGCCTCTACATCTGGTTCTTCCGCAGTACCCCCTTGCTGGTGCAGTTGATCTTCCTCTACAACATGGCCACGCTGTTCCCGGAAATCTCTGTCGGCCTGCCCTTCGGTCCCACCTGGATCAGTTGGAAAACCAATGACCTGATCACGCCGCTGACCGCCGCCATCATCGGCCTCACCCTCAACGAGGCTGCCTACATGGCCGAAATCATCCGAGGCGGGTTGCTCTCAGTCGATCCGCGCCAACTGGAAACCGCACAAGCCTTCGGCGCTTCGCGCTGGTGTGCCTGCGCCGCATCCT
>NZ_BADI01000718.1:0-3100 GCF_000333555.1 Herbaspirillum sp. B65
TGACCACTTCCCGGCCCCCTGTACCGCGCCACCGTTGCCTGCCCCGTCCATCCCCGGGACAGTGGCCTGCAGTGGCTAGCACTGCAGAAACTGCCCTGCGGCGCTGTTCCAGCATCGACGCTCTGCTTGACAACCAGTACCGACGCCGATTCCCGTACTGTCAGAGGATTATTGCACAGGCGTTTTCAAAAAAAATCAGATTTTTCCTGAAAGTGAATATCATTTCACCAGGACTAGTCACTTGTCCGTGGTCGCGATACCGGTACGGATGGCATAGCGCACCAGTCCCGGCACGTCGCGGATATCGAGCCGCTCCATCAACTGGGCGCGGTGGGTCTCGATGGTCTTGGCGCTGACGTTGAGTTGATAGGCGATCTCCTTGGTATTGTTGCCTTCGGCGATCAACTGCAGGATTTCGCGCTGACGCGGGGTCAGCACTTCCACCGGCGTGCCGTTTTGTGCAACACGCTTCATATAATTGTCCAGCGCCTCGCGCGAGATGTGCGAATCCAGGTACTGGCGCCCATGTTTTACTTCATATAGGGCTTTTTCCAGCTCGGTGGCGGCCGAATCCTTGAAGAGATAGCCATTGGCGCCGGCGTTCAAGGCCTGCATCACGTATTCCTCGCTGCCATACATGGACAGCATCAGGAAGCGGATGGTCGGATACTCGCCCCGCAGGCGGCGCAGGGCTTCCAGGCCATTCATGCCTTTCATGGCAATGTCCAGCAGCACCAGGTCGGGTTGCAGCTTGGGGATCATCTCGATGACCTCGGCGCCATCGGACGCCTCGCCCACGACTTCCACCCCCGGCATGGCGGTCAGCAATGCCTTGATGCCACTGCGCACCAGCGCATGGTCGTCGGCCAGCATGATTCGGGTAAGCATTTACATTCTCCTGACGATAGGAGCGACCGGCAGGTGCATGACGATTTCCGTCCCTGCGCCGGGCGCCGAAGTGATATCCATGGACCCGCCCACCAGTACCGCCCGCTCTTCCATGTTGAGCAGGCCGAAACTGGTGCCGGAAATGGCGTTGCTGCGCGCCCGTTCGATGTCGAAGCCTTTGCCGTCATCGCGGATGCTGAGATAGAGCTGGTCCTGCTGGCGGTCGATCTTGACCCAGATGTTCTGGCACTTGGCGTGGCGCAGGATGTTGGTGACCGCTTCCTGGACAATGCGAAAGGCCGTGTTTTCGATATCGTGATGCAACTGTCCGTCATGTCCGCTGCTCTCGAACCAGCCATTCACATTGGCCAGCTTGGACTTCTGCTCCACATAGGAACGCAGCGCTGCGATCAGGCCCAGGTTGTCCAGTTGCGGCGGGCGCAGGTCCAGTGACAGGCTGCGCACCTGGGCCAGCACGGCGGTGACGATGTCGATGCCATTCTGCAGCGACGGCCCTTCCAGGGTACCGGTCTTCTTGATGGTTTCCAGATTGATCTTCAGCGCCGTCAAGGACTGGCCCACATCATCATGCAAGCCGCGCGCCAGGTGCTGGCGTTCGCGCTCCTGCACCTCGATCACGCGCGAAGACAGCAGTTGCTGGCGCTGGATCGCCAACTCCAGCTCGCGCCGCGACTGTTCGCGCTCGGTGACATCGATGGCCAGGCCCGCCACCATGTCGCCCTTGCCTTCGCCGCTGATCGGAAAACGCACCACGTCGAGGATGCGGGCATTGTGGTTGTGGTCGAACACGGTTTCCTGGGTGTGCAGCTCGCACTTTTCTTCCAGCACCTTGCGGTCGTATTCACGCGAGGCTTCGGCCGCGCCCGTAGTCATCAGCTCGGCATCGCTCATGCCATCCATGTCGTGCGGGGTCATGCCATAGAAGGCCGATTGCGCCGGATTGACGTAGCTGTAGCGCAGCTGCGCATCCTTGATCCAGGTCGGCATGGGCGCCGCATTCATGAAGGCATTGAAGCGCGCCTGCATCTCGCGCAGAGCCTGGGCGCTGGCGCGCTGCTTGCGCCGCGCCTGGGCGTCGCGCAATTCGCGATCGACCGCGTGCGGCAGGCGGGCAATGGCGCTCTTCAAGAAGTAATCCTGGGCGCCGGCCTTCATCACCTCCACCGCCGTCTGCTCGCCGATGACGCCGGAGACGATGATGAAGGGGGTCTGGTCATTGTCGGCCTTGACCAGCTTCAAGGCTTCCACCCCGGAAAACATGGGCATGGAATAGTCGGAGATGACGATGTCCCAGCGCTGCTCATGCAGGGCCGCCAAGAGGGCCTGTTCATCATCGACCCGCTGCCAGCTCGGTTCGAAGCCGCCGCGCTTGAGCTCGCGCACCATCAGCACGGCATCTTCTTCCATGTCTTCGACGAACAGCACGCGCAGAGGAATGCTCATGGGATCTGTCTTTCAGTGTACGGCACGGTACGCTTCGCTCAGGGCGGGCAAGACGTGCTTGCGCGGCAGCGCGAAGTAGAAACTGGCGCCTTGCTTGGGCTGGCTCTCGGCCCACACCCGGCCGCTGTGGCGGATCACGATACGCTGCACCAGCGCCAGGCCGATGCCGGTGCCGGCATATTCTTCCTGGCGATGCAGGCGCTGGAAGGTACCGAAGAGCTTGTGCGCATAACGCATGTCAAAGCCCACGCCATTGTCGTGGACGCCGTAGATGTATTCGTCGGCACTGACCTCCATGCTCACCCGCACCAACGGCTGCTCGCTCTTGCTACTGAACTTGACGGCATTGGCCAGCAGGTTTTCCCACACCTGGGCAATCAACCCGCGATTGGCCACTGCGCCTTCCAGATGCGCTACTTCGAAGGCCACGCCAGGATTTTCCTGGCGCAGACCGGCAATCACCTGACCGACCAGTTCATCCATGGAGAAGCGCTGCAAGGTCAGTTCACCGGTGGTGGACTTGGCCAGCTTGAGCAAGTCATTGATGAGCGCATCCATCTTGCGCACGTTGCGACGGATCACCTGCAACTGTTCGCGCCCCTTGTCATCGATGGCCTGGGCGTAATCCTCTTCCAGGATCATGGCATAGCCGGAGATGGCACGCAGCGGGGCACGCAAGTCGTGCGAGACCGAATAGGAAAGCTTTCCAGTCCCTTGTCACACTGTGCAGATGCTGGGCCTGGCGTTC
>NZ_BADI01000717.1:0-7815 GCF_000333555.1 Herbaspirillum sp. B65
GGCAGCAGGCCGGTGGCGCCCAAGGGCTTTCAAACGCGCATCGGTGATGGTGAGGTTTTCAAAGCCCCCAGCGTACCTGCTCGCCGCTCATGACCTTGCTTTACCGAAACTTGGCCTGGGCGGTGCGCACCGCTTCCACCGTCGCAATGGCGGCCGATACGCCCCGGTTGTAGAGGATGGAGCCGAGCTTGTTCTTGTCCTGCATGTTGCCCTTCCCCGCGCCATAGACCACCTTGTCGATGTCGGCGATCACCGGCACATCCTTGCCGGCCACGTTCCAAGTGGCCGACAGGTAACCCTTGGCGGCTTCACCGGCGGGAATGGTGTCTTCTTCCGAACCGGCCCACCAGGAACCGATGATCTTGTCACGCGCATAGCCGACCTTTTGCGCCGCCTTCAATGCCGTCTGGTTCATCACGCCCCAGCCCCAGAAGATCACGTAGTCCGGGTTTTCCTGGCGGATGCGCAGCCATTGCGCGCCCTGCTCGTTGCCGGGGTGCGCCACCGGGATTTCCACCAGCTTGAACTTGCCGATGGACGCCTCGGCCTGCAAGGCCACGATGGGTTCCTTGCCATAGGCTGAATCGTGGTACAGGAACACGATCTTCTTGCCCGCCAGCGAGCCATTGTTCTTGCCGGCCAGATACTTGACGATGGCCGAGACCTGCATCTGGTAGGTCGTCACCAGCGGGAAGGCATACGGGAACACCGAGCCATCCACCGCATCGGTGCGGCCATAGCCGATCATCACCAGCGGCACCTTGTCTTCGGCGGTCTTGTCGATCAAGGCATAGGAAATGCCGGTGGCCATGGGGTTGATGGCAGTGCCGTGGGTGACCGGGTTCTTGTTCTTCATGCGCTCGTAGCACTCCACGCCCTTGGCGTTGTTGTACTCGGTCTCGCATTCTTCCCAGGACAGCTTGACGCCGTTGATGCCGCCTTCCTTGAGGTTGACGTAGTTGAGGTAGTCGACGTAGCCGCCGTAATAGGACTGGCCGTTGGTGCCATACGGCCCGACCCGATAGCTGGGGATGGCGATGAACTGCTCATTGCTCTGCGCCAGCGCCGGCACGGCTGCCGACAGCAGGCCGGCGGCGCAGGCGGTAGCCAGCACCAGCTGCCTCAGATGCTTCATGGTTTTCATGGTCTCAGTCTCCTTTATGTTGTCGTTGCCGACTTATCTGGCGCCGGTGTGCCGGCCCCTCCTACCTCATTGCAATACAAGCCGTGGTCAGTGCGGGAACGGCCACAGGCGCAGTTTTTCCTTGGCGATCTGCCACAGCCGCGCCAGTCCGTGCGGCTCGGCGATCAGGAAGAAGATGATCAGGGCGCCGAACACCATCATCTGGATGTGCGACACGGTGGCATTGGTGAATGGCAGATGCAGCAGTGCAGCCAGCGGCGGCAGTGCGTTGTCGAGGAAGATCGGCAGCAAGAGGATGAAGGCCGAACCCAGGAAGGAACCGAGGATGCTGCCCACGCCGCCGATGATGATCATGAACAGGATGCGGAAGGACAGGTCCAGCGAGAAGCCGTCCGGCTCCACCGAGCCCAGGTAGCAGAAGGCATACAGGGCGCCGGCCACGCCGCAATAGAACGAGCTCACCGCAAAGGCGGTCAGCTTGGTGCGCATGAGCGGAATGCCGATCACTTCAGCGGCCACATCCATGTCGCGCACCGCCATCCAGGCGCGGCCAGTGGAGGAACGCACCAGGTTCTTGGCTACCAGCGCCAGCACGCTGACCACGGCCAGTACGAACAGGTACTTGCGCACGGGCGTGTCGATGGCGATGCCAAACAGATCGATCTTGGGGGTGCTGATCACGCCCGAGGAAGAATTGTTGGAAAACCAGGGAAACTTGGTCAGCGCCCACACCACGAAGAACTGCGCCGCCAGCGTGGCCACGGCCAGATAGAAACCCTTGATGCGCAACGAGGGCAGCCCGAACAGCACACCCACCAGGGCTGCGCAGCCGCCGGAGAGAATCAGCGTGGCGACGATGGGGATGCCCTCCACGCGCAGCTGGAAGTTGTAGGCCGCATACGCGCCCACCGCCATGAAGGCCGCCGAGCCCAGCGAGAGCTGGCCGGCATATCCGGTCAGCACGTTCAGGCCGAGGGCCGCCAGGGCAAACACCAGGAATGGCACCAGGATGGCCGAGAACCAGTATTCGCTGCCCAAGAGCGGCACGCCCACGAAGGCCAACACCATGAACAGCGTAAAGAGGATGCGATCCTGGCGGATCGGGAAGATCTGACTGTCGGCGATGTAGCTTGTCTTGAATTGTCCTGCTTCACGGTACAGCATCATGTTCTCCTTGTTCCTGCATGGCAGCCATGGCGACATATCGCCAACATTGGAATGAGCGCATTGTCATACGCGGTCGATATGCCGCTCGCCGAACAGTCCTTCGGCCGCACCAGCAAGAACAGCAGCGCAAACACATACCGGAACCCAGCCTTCGATGCCACCGAAGTTGCCGCCGAAGGCGTCCTGCATCACCGGTGGGATATAGATCTCGGCCAGTTTTTCGGAAGCACCGATGATGAGGCCGCCGACAATGGCTCCGGGAATCGAGGTAAAGCCACCCAGGATCAGCACCGGCAAGGCCTTCAAGGCGGTCATGGTCAGCGCGAACTGCACGCCATTGCGTGAGCCCCACAGCAGCCCCGCGATCAGCGCCACGAACCCGGCCACGCCCCACACCACGGCCCAGATGTGCTGCAGCGGGATGCCCAGCGACAGCGCCGCCTGGTGATCGTCGGCCACTGCGCGCAAAGCGCGGCCGACCTTGGTCTTCTGGAAGAACAGCGCCAATGCCGCCACCAGCGCCACCACCATGCCCGAGGCAAAGAGGTCGAACTTGGAAATGCCGATGCCGATGCTGTCCATCACCGACTGGATCGGCTCATCGACGATGCCCAGGTCGATGGGCCGCACCTCGCTGCCGAAGAGCATCGGCCCCAGGCCTTCCAGGAAGAAGGTCAGGCCGATGGTGGCCATGAAGAGCGTGATGGGCGGCTGGTTCACCAGCTTGCGCAGCACGAAGCGTTCGGTGGCCAGCCCCACCAGGATCATCACCACGAAGGCGCCGATGATGGCGGCCCACATCGGCATCCCCTTTTCCATCAGGCCCACCACCGCCAGCGCAGCGAAATACACCATCGCGCCCTGGGCGAAATTGAAGACGCCCGAGGCCTTGTAGATCAGCACGAAACCCAGCGCCACCAGGGAATACATCAAACCCGAGAGCAAGCCGCTCAGGGTGACTTCGAGGAAGAATTGCATGTCGTCTCCTTGCCTGCCATGTCCATATTATTTTTATTATTTATATTATTTTCATTCTTGAAACCCTTCGGATTCAGTGTGAAGTCCCGAGATAGGCCTTGATGACTTCGGGATTGCTCATCACTTCGTCCGGCGTGCCATCGCCGATCTTCTTGCCATAGTCCAGCACCACCACGCGATCCGAGATATCCATGACCACCCCCATATCGTGTTCGATCAAGACGATGGTGGTGCCGAACTGGTCGTTCACGTCCAGGATGAAGCGGCACATGTCCTGCTTTTCTTCCACGTTCATGCCGGCCATCGGTTCATCCAGCAGCAGCATGTGCGGCTCGGCGGCCAGGGCGCGGGCCAGTTCCACGCGCTTTTGCAGGCCATAGGGCAAGCGCCCTACCGGGGTCTTGCGGATGTGCTGGATTTCCAGGAAGTCGATCACCTCTTCCACCTTGCGGCGGTGGGCGATTTCTTCATTGCGCGCCGCGCCCCACCACATCGCATTGGACAACAGGCCCGAGCGCATCTTGGTATTGCGGCCGGTCATGATGTTGTCCAGCACGGTCATGCCCTTGAACAGCGCAATATTCTGGAAGGTGCGCGCAATGCCCTGGCGCGCGATGCTGCTGGGATGCATTCCCAGGCGCGGCTGGCCGCGATAGAGAATCTGGCCCTTCTGCGGATGGTAGACGCCGTTGATGACGTTGATCATCGAACTCTTGCCGGCGCCGTTGGGGCCGATGATGGCGCGGATTTCATGCTCGCGCACGTCGAAGGAGATATCGGTCAGGGCCTTCACGCCGCCGAAGGACAGCGAGATGTTCTGCAGGTCCAGGATGACCTCGCCGATACGGCGCCCATTGGCGGCCACCGCCGGGGCTTCGTCATCGGGGCTGGTCACGGGCGGCAGGCCCGCGGGCAGGATTTCGGAAGACAGGTGTCGTTTCATGGTGGTGTTCATTCAGCGGTGGTCTGGTCGGGCTACGCTGCTGGCCGAACGCCTTATTGCGGGCGTGCGGGACGGGACTGCGTGCTGCTCAGGCGGCGCTTTGCAGCGTCTTGAAGGTCTTGGCCTCGGCGATCTTGAGGTCGGCCGAGATCATGCCTTGGCGGCCATCCTCGAACTTGACCTGGGTCTCGATGTACTGCGAGGTTCGACCGGCATAGAGCGCCTCGATCAGCACCGCATACTTGTCGGCGATGAAGCCGCGCCGCACCTTGCGGGTGCGGGTCAGTTCTTCGTCGTCGGGGTCGAGTTCCTTGTGCAGGATCAGGAAGCGATGAATCTGCGAATCGGCCAGCAAGGGATCGGCCACCAGATCGGCATTGACCTTTTCCACGCAGTCGCGCACCAGTTCATAGACCGCCGGGTTGGCGGCCAGGTCGGTATAGCCGCTGTAAGGCAGGTTGCGCCGTTCGGCCCAGTTGCCCACCGCATCCATGTCGATGTTGATGAAGGCCATGCATTGTTCGCGGCCATTGCCAAAGGTCACCGCTTCCTTGATGAAGGGGAAGAACTTCAGCTTGTTCTCGATGTACTTGGGCGCGAACATGCTGCCGCTGGCCATCTTGCCGACATCCTTGGCGCGGTCGATGATCTTCAAGTGACCGTCACTGTCGAAGAAACCTGCATCTCCGGTGTGGAAATACCCCTCCTGATCGATGGCTTCGGCGGTGGCATCGGGCCGCTTGAAATATTCCTTCATCAAGCCGGGAGAGCGCACCAGCACCTCGCCATTGGCATCGATGCGCACTTCCACTCCCTTCATGGGGCGGCCCACGCTATCGAGCTTGACGTCGCCCGAGGGTTGCATACAGACCGTCACGCAGGTTTCGGTCATGCCATAGAGTTGCTTGAGATTGATGCCCAGCGAGCGGTAGAAGTCGAACAGGTCGGGCCCGATGGCCTCGCCCCCGGTATAGGCCACGCGCAGGCGCGACATGCCCAGCACGTTCTTGAGCGGTCCATAGACCAGCAGGTCGCCCAGCGCATATTGCAGGCGGTCGATGAGCGAGACACCGGGCTTGCCGTCCAGGATTCTCATACCCACCCGCCGCGCCACGCGCATGAAGCCGTGGAACATCTTGCGCTTGAGCCAGCCGGCATCCTCGATGCGGATCATGACCTGGGTCAGGATGTTCTCGTAGACCCGGGGCGGTGCGAAGTAATAGGTGGGGCCGATCTCGCGCAGGTCGCTCATGACGGTGTTGGGCGACTCCGGGCAATTGAGGCAGAAGCCAGCCACGTGCTGCTGGGCGAAGGAATACAGGAAGTCACCGACCCAGGCCAGCGGCAGGTAGCACAGGATGTCGTCGTGTTGGTCCAGGTGATCGAACTCCACCAGCGTGGTGGCGGTGGTGATCATGGCGCGATGCGAATGGCAGACGCCCTTGGGTTTGCCGGTGGTGCCGGAAGTGTAGAGGATGATGGCCACATCGTCCGGTGAGCCGGCCGCCACCTGCTGCTCGAAGAAATCCGGGTGCAGCCGTTCATAGGCCCGCCCCAGTTCCTGCACGCGGGCAAAGGACAGCAGTTCGGGCTGGTGGTAGTTGCGCATCCCGCGCTCATCGTCATAGATGACGTGGGCGATGCGCGGCAGGTTTTCCTTGATCTCGAAGACCTTGTCGACCTGTTCCTGGTCTTCGGCCATGACGAAATCGACGTTGGCGTCCGCCAGGACATAGGCCATGTCGGCCGCCGGGGCGTCCTGGTACAGCGGCACCGGCATTCCGCCCAGCGCCTGCGCGGCGCTCATGGCCCAATACAGGCGCGGGCAATTGTTGCCGATGATGGCCAGGCTCATGCCGCGCTTGAAGCCCAGCGCAGCCAGACCGCAGGCGAAGCTGCGCACCTGCTCGGCCACTTCGCGCCAGCTGGTGCTCTGCCAGATGCCCAGGTCCTTCTCGCGGAAGGCAGCCCGTTCGGGTCGCTGGCGGGCATGGGCCAGCAATAGCTGCGCAAAGGTCGCAGCTTGGGTGTCTTGTCTCGTCTCCACCATCTTCCCACCTTCTTGTGCAGGTTCGAAAGATCCGTTTCCTTCACTCTTTACGGTGAGGAAGCGAACCCGGTGTCGGATCAGTCTGTGCCGCCAGGCTTACGCCGCTCTTACTGACGCAGTCTTCCTGTCGGATATACCCGCTGTCCTGTCTCTGTAGTTGGCCAGGAATTGCCCTGGTCCTTTTTGCGATGATAGTAGAGTCAGTGGTTGCCAGTAGATGTCATCTCACCGACAATTGAGCCAACTTTCGATATTGCGACGCATCATCATGCAGACAACCATTCGCCAGATGCTCTCCAGGAGCATCTGGGCCCAGGCGCTGACCGAAGAACAATTGACCAGGGTGGAGTCCGAAGTGGTCAGCCGCAAGATTGCCGCCGGTGGCTATGTGTGCCGCAAGGGCGATCCGGTGACGCACTGGATCGGGGTGCACGAAGGCTTGCTGAAGATGAGCAGTGTCTCGCCGGAAGGCAAGACCGTCTCCTTTGCCGGCATGGCCAATGGCGGCTGGCTGGGCGAAGGCTCACTGCTCAAGGATGAACCGCGCAAGTACGATGTGGTGGCCTTGCGCGAAAGTGAATTGTTGTACATGCCCAAGTCCACCTACCTCTGGTTGCTGGACAACAGCATTCCCTTCAACCGCTTTTTGGTGACGCAATTGAACGAGCGCCTGGCGCTGTTCATTTCGCTGGTGGAATACGACCGGATGCTGGAACCGGATGCGCGCGTGGCCCGCTGCCTGGCGGCGCTCTTCAATCCCTACCTGAACCCGGGCATCGGGCTGAACCTGCAGATCTCGCAGGAAGAAGTCGGCAACCTTTCCGGCACCTCGCGCCAGCGCGCCAACCAGGCCTTGCAGGTGTTGGAAAAGGCCGGCCTGTTGAAGGTCGACTACGGCAGCATCACCATCAATGACCTGGATGGACTGCGGCAATTTCCGGGGTGAAACGCCGGTTGGCAAGGACTGACATCCACCCACGATGGAGATGAAAAAAGCGCGGCCTGCCGCGCTTTTTGCTGGATGCTCAGGATGACGCTCAGGGCGCACCCGCCTCATCACCACGCGCCGGGCGATTGCGGTTGCGCCAGTAGATGCCGGTATCGGCGACAGTACCCATGAATTCCTTGGGATCGGTGGATTTGACAACGTAACCATTGGCGCCCAGCTCGTAGCTATGGTTGATGTCGCGCTGGTCGTCCGAGGAAGAAAACATCACCACCGGAATATGCGAGGTGGCGGCATTGGACTTGATGATCTTCAGGAAATCGTGGCCGCTCATCAGCGGCAGGTTCAGGTCCAGCAAGATCAGGTAGGGATGCAAGTCGCGGCGGCTGGCGTATTCGCCCTGGAAGAAGAATTCCTCGGCCAGCTCCGCATCGGCAAACCAGGTCAACTTGTCGGCCAGCTTGCGGCTGCCCAGCGCCAGGCGAGTCAACTCGGCCACTTCCGGGCTGTCGTCGACTAGGATGATGTCGTATTGCTCGATATCCATGGATGGATCGCTTCTTCAGTAAATTTTCAGCTGGAACATT
>NZ_BADI01000716.1:0-4746 GCF_000333555.1 Herbaspirillum sp. B65
ACGATCCCGAGGGGCAGGGCGCGGATTGGTGGCGCTTTGCCAGTGCGCTGAAGGCACTCGGACTACAGGGCGGGCATATCCTGCAGAACTGTTTTGCCTATCACTTCACGCCGGCCGCTTTCATGTCGAAGGCGCAGCGGCCCGTCTCGGTTGCGCGGTGATCCCGGCCGGCATCGGCCAGACCGAATTGCAGGTCAATGCGATGGCGGCTTTGAAGCCCGATGCCTATGTCGGCACGCCCTCGTTCCTGAAGATCATCATCGAGAAGGCGCAGGAGATGGGTGCCGATATCTCCAGCGTGCAGCGCGCCCTGGTCAGCGCCGAAGCGCTGCCGCCCTCGCTGCGCCACTGGTTCCATGAACACGGCGTGGCGCAGGTGCTGCAACTGTATGCCTCGGCCGATATCGGCAATATCGCCTACGAGACCATGAGCGACGGCGTGGTGCATCCCGGCATGGTGCTGGACGAAGCGCTGATCCTGGAAATCGTGCGGCCCGGTACCGGCGATCCGGTGGCCGAGGGCGAGGTGGGGGAGGTGGTGCTGACCTCCTTCAATCCCGACTATCCGCTGATCCGCTTCGGCACCGGCGACCTGTCGGCGGTGGTGCCGGGCGTTTCTCCCTGCGGGCGGACCAATACCCGCATCAAGGGCTGGATGGGACGCGCCGACCAGACCACCAAGGTGCGCGGCATGTTCGTGCATCCCTCGCAGGTGGCGGACGTGCTGCGCCGGCATGGCGACGTGCTGCGCGCGCGCCTGGTGGTCTCGGGCGAGATGGCCAATGACGTCATGACCCTGCATTGCGAAGTGGGCGACCCGGAACACCCGGCCATCGATGTCGCTGCGCTGGCCGGTAGCTTGCGCGAGGTCACCAAGCTGCGTGGCGAAGTCTTGCTGGTGGCGCCGGGCAGCCTGCCCAACGATGGCAAGGTCATTGAAGATGCCCGGAAATACGAATAAATGAAGGAAAAGGGCATCTATCGATCTTCCTGGCTCATCTAGACTTGTGCCGGTGAAGTTTCGCGCATAGAATCGGCAACGGAACATTGGTTCCAACGTCGCTCGGACGGTTCCGGGCGCTTACGTGAAAGTCCTCCATGACGCAATCCGCCGATTCGCGCGATTCCTCGCGCACGCCTGCCGTTTCTGCTTCTCCTGCTGTTTCTTCTGCCGTTGCTCACGACGCCTTCCCGGTCAGCTTTCCACGCATCGAACGCCTGCCGCCCTACGTCTTCAACATCACCGCCGAACTGAAGATGGCTGCGCGCCGTCGCGGCGAGGACATCATCGACATGTCCATGGGCAACCCGGATGGCCCCACGCCGCCGCACATCGTCGAGAAGCTGGTGGAAGTCGCGCAGCGCCCCGACACCCACGGCTATTCCTCCTCCAAGGGCATCCCGCGCCTGCGCCGCGCCATTGCCCACTGGTACCGCAGCCGCTACCAGGTCGACTTCGATCCCGACAGCGAAGCCATCGTCACCATCGGCTCCAAGGAGGGACTGGCGCACCTGATGCTGGCCACGCTGGACAAGGGCGATACCGTGCTGGTGCCCAATCCCAGCTACCCCATCCACATCTATGGCGCGGTCATTGCCGGCGCCAATATCCGCTCGGTGCGCATGAGCCCGGGCGTGGATTTTTTCGATGAGCTGGAACGCGCGGTGCGCGAGAGCTACCCCAAGCCCAAGATGATGATCCTGGGCTTCCCCTCCAATCCGACGGCGCAATGCGTGGAGCTGGAATTTTTCGAGCGTGTCGTCAAGCTGGCGCGTGAACACCAGATCCTGGTGGTGCATGACCTGGCCTATGCCGATATCACCTTCGATGGCTGGAAAGCGCCGTCCATCATGCAGGTGCCGGGTGCGCGCGAGGTCGCGGTGGAATTCTTCACGCTCTCCAAGAGCTACAACATGGCCGGCTGGCGGATCGGCTTCATGGTCGGCAATGCGCGCCTGGTGGCGGCACTGGCGCGCATCAAGAGCTATCACGACTATGGCAGCTTCACGCCGGTGCAGGTGGCGGCGATTGCCGCGCTGGAGGGTGACCAGTCTTGCGTGGAAGAGATCCGCGCCAATTACGAGAAGCGCCGCAACGTGCTGGTCAAGGGCTTGCACGAGGCCGGCTGGATGGTCGATGTGCCCAAGGCCTCGATGTACATCTGGGCGCGCATCCCGGAGCCATATCGCCAGTTCGGTTCGCTGGAGTTTTCGCGCATCTTGCTGGAACAGGCCAAGGTGTGCGTTTCGCCCGGCATTGGCTTTGGTGACTACGGCGATGAATACGTGCGCTTCGCCCTGATCGAAAACGAGTCCCGCATCCGCCAGGCCATTCGCGGGATCAAGACCATGTTCAAGAATGCCAAGGGCAATTGAGGCCGGCAGGCCAGGCTGGAACTGTACAGACCCGGCTGAGGTCAGAGCAATATCTTCACTCCCTCACTGTTCTATATGATGAAAAAAATAATACTCACCAGCCTGGTGGCGCTGGCGGCGTCCTCTGCCGTGTTGCCCGTTGCCCAGGCGCAAGTGTCGGTCAACATCAACATCGGCGCACCGCCGCCGCCGCGCGAGGAGATCCTGCCGCCGCCGCGCCATGGCTATGTCTGGGTACCGGGATTTTGGGACTGGGATGGCCATCGTCATCTCTGGCGCGAGGGTCAGTGGTTGCGCGAGCGTCCCGGTTACGTCTATGCCCAACCGGTATGGCACCAGGGGCCGCGTGGCTGGGAGCTGGATCGTGGCGGCTGGCGCGGCGGTCCGCCTCCTGGACGAGGTCCGGGTCCGCGCGATTGGGATGATGATCGTCGCGGACCGGGCCCCGGTCCCGGCCCCGGCCCTGGACGTGATTGTCCTCCCGGTCATGCGCGCAAGGGAGAATGCTGAACCGAGCAACAAGCAAAACGGCCGCAACGTGAAGACGTTGCGGCCGTTTTGCTGGGCGAGCCCGGACCGGATTCAGGTCTTGTCCATCAGCGTCGAGATCGCGAAGGAGACGATGCCGGCGGTGATGCAGATCACGGCCAGGCGGTAATGCGGAATCAGCTTGCCCACGAAGGGCAGCAGGAAATACAGGACGATGGCGATCAGGATGCTGGTCAGGAGTCTTTTCATTGTCGTGGCGAAGAAGGTTGAACGCTGCTCGTTATGATAGTGCGATTTGCTCGGGCTGGCAGCTTCAGCGTGGGGCCTGGCCTTTCATGCCGGGCGGCATCGGCTTGGGGGCAGGCGCGACCGGGGCAGTGCTCGCGGGCGTCTTGGTCGCAGCACCGGCTGGCGTGCCGGCTGCTGCCGGCAGCGGCGTCGCGCCCGGTGGCAGGCTGTCGTCTTCCGGTTCGCTTTGGCGACCGCCGCCGTGGGCGTTGAAGAAGTTGATCACGGTGCGCGAGGTATCGAGGTTCTGGGAAGACTTGCCGCCATTGATGATGGGGGCCACGCCACCGGGCCAGGCATGACCGCCGCCCTTGACCTCATAGAGCACCACCGCTTGCGGGTCGCTCTTGCTGGCATAGGTGTATTGGCGGATGGTGGTACCGTCATTGGCGGTATCGGGGATGTCGGTCACGCTCGGGCGCGGTGCCGCGCCATCGGCCTTGATGAAGGCTTCGATGCTGCGTGCCACCGACAGGCGCGGCAACTGCGAGACTTCCTGCTTGCCGATGCCGCCCAGGAAGGGGATGAAAGGATCATCGCTGCCGTGGATGTGCAGCAGCGGCATGGGCGCCTTGACGGTCTCGGGCGGCACGTCCAGCACGGCGCTGACCACGGCCACCGCCTTGAACAGTTCCGGTGCCTCGGCCGCCATGCGGTAGGCCATCATGCCACCATTGGAGACCCCCACCAGATAGACCCGCTGCGGATCGGCCAAGCCATCCTTGACCAGCTTGTCGATGAGGGCGCGCAGGAAGGCCACGTCATCGACCTTGTGCATCTGGGCGTAACCGCAGCAGCCGCCCGAATTCCAGGTGCGGGCATCGATGGCCAGGCCAGTGCCGTTGGGATAGACGATCATGTAGCCGGCCGCTTCGGCAATCTCGGTCAAGCCGGTGGCGCGCGCCATGAGCGAACCGCTGGAGCCGCTGGCATGAAGCGCGATGATCAGCGGTCGCGGTTCGCCAATGCTGTTGCGTTCGGAAAAATAGGCGCGTGCCAGATTGCCCACGCGGATGGTCTTCAGCGACAGGTCCACGGCGTTGGCGGGCAGGGCGCTCAAGAGAGAACACCCGCACAGCACTGCCAGCAGGA
This sequence comes from Herbaspirillum sp. B65, assembly GCF_000333555.1. Lineage (NCBI taxonomy): Bacteria > Pseudomonadati > Pseudomonadota > Betaproteobacteria > Burkholderiales > Oxalobacteraceae > Herbaspirillum > Herbaspirillum sp. B65. Next base: position 4,246 of record NZ_BADI01000716.1, read on the forward strand.
GCCGGCGCATGGGCGCCAAGGGACGACGGCAAGACAAGGCAGCAGGGGCGAGGGCGGGGCGCGACGGAAAACGTATCGTCATGGCAGGCTGGTTGCGTTCGCGGAGATGGGCGCCATGTTAACGCGCCGGTCACGCCGAGGCAAAATGATTTACACCCTGTATCGGCATGGCGCGTGCGCTGCGTGCTGACTTAGCCGCTTTTAGCCGCTTAGCCGCGGGCCGGAATATTGAGTCCGCGCACCACCGCTGGCCGTGCCACGAAAGCCTCCAGTGCGCGGGCCACCTGCGGGAAGTGGTGGAACCCGACCAGTTCGGCCGCTTCATAGAAGCCGATCAGGTTGCGGATCCACGGGAAGGTGGCGATGTCGGCAATCGAATAGGCATCGCCGCCCAGCCACTGGCTGTGCGTCAGGCGCTGCTCCATCACGCCCAGGAGGCGCTTGCTTTCATTGACGTAGCGGTCGCGCGGACGCTTGTCTTCGTAGTCCTGCCGGCAAGCG
>NZ_BADI01000715.1:0-5367 GCF_000333555.1 Herbaspirillum sp. B65
TGGGAAGAATCGAAGGGGAAGAAGTAAGGCCGCAAGCCGGCACGATCAGCTCGGCTTGCGCAAGGCTTCGCGCAGGTCGGGCAGCATCTCGCGCAGGTTGGGCGCGTCCTCGGCATGGGGGCGCAGGGCCAGGTAGGCTTCCAGGTCTTCCAGCGCCGCCTGGGCCTGGCCCAGGTTGGCGTAGGCCAGGCCGCGGTCGCGCTTTTCGGTGATTTCCTCGGGCAGCAGGATCACCAGGCGCTCCTGCACATCCAGCACTTGCTGCCAGCGCTGGCTTTCCATGAAGATGGCCTTGAGGTTGCGCAACATGCGCGCCAGGATTTCACGCGGATGGGCTGCGCGCAGGTAGGCCGCCAGCGGCAGTTCATCGCCGAAGTCTTCTTCCGGGTGATGCGCCAGGAAGGGTTCCAGCCGCTCTTCCAGTTCCTGCCGCGAGAGGCTGGCGCCATTCATGGGATCAAGCACGATTTCACCCGATTGCACCGACAGTTTCATCAGGAAGTGGCCAGGGAAGGACACGCCCTTCATGTCCAGCCCGATGTGCTGGGCCAGTTCGATATAGACCACCGCCAATGAGATGGGAATGCCGCGCCGCGTCGAGATGACGCGGTGGATGTAGCTGTTGTCGGGATCGTAGTAATTGTTGACGTTGCCGGCGAAGGCCATTTCCTGGAAGAAGAAATGGTTCAACATGCGCAGCTTCTGGATCTGCGAGGCATCCGAGGGCAGGCGCTGCTTGAGCTTGGCGGCCAGGTTGTCCAGCGCCATTTCTTCCTCGGCGAAGTCCATTTCGGGATAGAAATCCTGTCCCAGCGTCAAGGCGGATTCGAACAAGGGAATCGAATCGTCCTGGCGCACCAGCGAAGCGAAATAGTCGAGGGAGGTGAGCGTCATGACACCCATGCTATCAAAATATTGCGCGCTGCGTCAGGTCTGCTGCTTGGGCAATGAAATTTCTTGTCGCGAGCGGTCCCAGCCTCATCTTCAGCGGCGCGCGATGCGCTTGAATTCACGCAGGCGGAAACCCATCGCAAACAGCGGCCCGAAGTAGGCCAGCGCACACACCAGCAGCACCAGCACCAGCGCTCCGATGCGCAACAAGGGGTGAGCGCGCAGAGCGACCCAGTCGAAGTGGCCGGCCATCCACAGCGCGACTCCGGCCATGATCAGCAGGGCGCCGGTCAGGCGCACCAGGAACAAGCCCCAGCCCGGACGCGGCACATAGATCTGGCGCCGGCGCAGACCGATGAACAGGCATAGCGCATTGAGGCAAGCGCCCAGGCCGATGGACAGCGCCAGTCCGGCATGGGAGAAGAGCGGCACGAACAGGCTGTTCATGGCCTGGGTGGCGATCAGGACGCCCACGGCGATCATCACCGGTGTGCGGATATCCTGCTTGGCATAGAAGCCGGGCGCCAGGATCTTGACCAGGATCAGGCCCAGCAGGCCGACGCCATAGGCCACCAGGGCGTGGCCGACCATGGTCACCGAGAGCGCATCGAAACGGCCATAGTGGAACAGGGTGGCCGTCAAGGGTTCGGACAGCGTGGCCAGCCCGACGGCAGCCGGCATGGCCAGCATGAAGGTCAGGCGCAGGCCCCAGTCCAGCAGGGCCGAGTATTCTTCCATGTCATTGGCGGCATGGGCGTTGGACAGGCTGGGCAGCAGGATCGTACCCAGCGCCACACCCAGCAGCGCGGTGGGGAATTCCATCAGGCGATCGGCATAGGTCAGCCAGGACACGCTGCCATGCTGCAGGCGCGAGGCGATGTTGGTGTTGATCATCAGGCTGATCTGGGCCGCCGAGACCGCAAAGACGGCCGGCCCCATCTTCTGCAAGACCCGTTTGACGCCGGCGTCGCGCAGGCCCAGCATGGGGTTCCAGTACAGGCGCGGCAACATGCCGACCTTGATCAAGGCGGGGATCTGGATGGCCACCTGCAGGATGCCGCCCACCAGCACGGCAAAGGCCATGGCATAGATGGGCTGCGCCATGAAGGGCGCCACGAACAGCGAGGCGACGATGAAGGAAACGTTCAACAACACCGAGGTGACCGCCGGGATCTTGAACTCCTTCCAGGTGTTCAGGATGCCCCCGGCCAGCGCCACGAAGGCCATGAAGCCGATGTAGGGGAACATGATGCGGGTCATCAGCACCGAGGCGTGGAAGGCGTCCGGGTCGTATTGCAGGCCGGTGGCGATGAAATAGACCACGAAGGGCGTGGCCACGATGCCCACTATGCAGGTGATGAGCATGACCCACATCAGGGCGGTGGCCACGTGGTCCACCAGGTGCTTGGTCTCGTCGTGGCCGCGACGGTTCTTGTATTCGGCCAGGATGGGCACGAAGGCCTGCGAGAAGGCGCCCTCGGCAAACAGGCGGCGCAGCAGATTGGGAATGCGGAAGGCGATGTTGAAGGCGTCGGTATAGGCGGAAGCGCCAAAGGTGCGGGCAAACAGGATTTCCCGGACCAGTCCGCTGATGCGCGAGAGCATCGTCATGCCGGAGATGGCGGCTAGCGTTTTATGCAAGTTCATGGTGCGGCATTATAGCGGGGGGCTGGCGGCGGCGGCCGCAATCGGCGGTGGGTAAGGCGATGGCGAGGTGGATATGAAGTTTGGCGCAGTAGAGTGCGTCTGTTGGGGCCAAGTTCGCGGGTTGACATGAATTTCTTTACGGAAATGGTCGAGGCCAGCGGAGCGGTGTGGGGCGGTATCGCAACGGATGGCGTCGGGTTTACGGTAGAAGCGGACAAGTTGATTGCCTTGTCAGGTAAATCTCGTTATAATCCGATGCTTTACAGAATTTGGCATCGCGAGTCCTAGGGGTTTGCGGCGCAAACGACTCTCGATTTAGGATAATTTTCATGGCAAATACCGCACAGGCACGTAAGCGTGCTCGTCAAGCAGTCAAGCAAAACGCTCACAACTCGAGCCAGCGCTCGACCCTGCGCACCGCAATCAAGGCAGTTCGCAAGGCCATCGCTGCCGGCGACAAGGCTGCAGCAACCTCCGTGTTCCAATCTTCCGTGTCGACCATCGACAGCATCGCCGACAAGAAGATCATCCACAAGAACAAGGCTGCTCGCCACAAGAGCCGCCTGGCTGCTGCCCTGAAGGCCCTGGCTGCTTAATTGCTCCTGGTCTTGAACTGAAGCGCGGCAGCGCCCGCTTCAGACTGCAGTACAAGAAAAACCGCTTATTGCTAAGCGGTTTTTTTGCATTGGTACGACTGACTCGCAGTTCTCCTTAGGGCAGGCCTTCCACCTTGCTGCCGGGCTTGATGTTCTTTTGCTTGAACCAGCCCTTGTTCATTTCCAGCGCATAGACCGCTGCGCGCTTGGCACAGTGCGAATCCAGGGTCTGTTCCTTCATTTCCTCGATGTTGATGATGAAGCCTTTTTCATCCATGAAGGCCACGGACAGCGGGATCAGGGTATTTTTCATCCACATGCACACGCCGGCCGGCTGGCCGAACAGGAACAGCATCCCCTCGTTGTCGCCCATCTTTTCGCGGAACATCAGCCCCTGCTCGCGCTCGGCCTCGGTCTGGGCCACTTCGGCCTTGATCAGGTGGATGCCGATATTGAGCTGGGTGGTGGGAAACTTGCGTACCTGCGGCGTCTGCGCGCTGGCGCTGGAAAGGCAGCCAGCGGCCAGCAGGGCGGCGGCGCTGGTCATGAAGAAGCGGGAAAGTGAAGATTGGCGCATGTTCATTATCAATCGTGGGTGGAGTCAGGCAAGGCAAGCAGGATAGCAGCAGCGGGGCAGGGTGTGCACGCGCCTTGCGGGACGGCTGGATGAGGTGGGGAGAAATGCAGCCCTGCACGAAGCGAGCGGGCATGAAAAAAGGCAGGACTAGCCTGCCTTTTGAATTGCCAAACGCGAATTACTTGGCTGCGTCAGCTGCCGGAGCGGCTGCGGACTTCTTAGCCTTCTTTGCCTTCTTGGCCTTCTTTGCCTTCTTGGCCTTCGGAGCAGCGGCTTCAGCCTTCGGCGCTTCCGGAGCGGCCGGAGCTTGTGCGAAAGCAGCAGTTGCGAACAGACCAGCGATCAGAGCGGCGATCAATTTTTTCATTTTGCGTCCTTCAATTCAACATGTTAGGGATGTGAGGCAAACGATGATTCGTGCGAATCACTGCCAATAACGATGGGCGCGTATGAAGGTTGACACCGGTTTCGATCTTTTTTATCGGAATTCTCGAAAAATTGTGCAGGCTTGGGAATGGCATGGTTGTCAGATAGGCCACTCTTCATGAAGCTCTGCATGTTCCAGGTCTATTTTTCCAGCTCCAGTGGATCGACTTCGCGCCATTCGCCCGGCATCACCGGATGCGTGGCCAGCGAAAACGGCCCGATGGCAATGCGTATCAGGCGCAGCGTGGGCAGGCCGACGGCCGCCGTCATGCGGCGTACCTGACGGTTCTTGCCTTCGCTGATGGTCAGCGCAATCCAGCTGGTCGGCAGGTGTTGCCGCTGGCGGATGGGAGGATTGCGTGGCCATAGCCAGGCTGGTTCCTGGATCAGCTTGGCCTCGCTGGGCTGGGTCACGAAGTCGCCCAGGTCCAGCGGATCGCGCAGCCGTTGCAGCGCTTGCGGGCTGGCCAGGCCTTCCACCTGGGCCAGGTAGGTCTTGGGCTGTTTGCGGCGCGGGTGGGCAATGGCGTGCTGCAGCTTGCCATCGTCGGTGAGCAGCAGCAGGCCCTCGCTGTCGGCATCGAGCCGGCCGGCGGGATAGATGCCGGGAATGTCGAGGTAATCGGCCAGGGTCTGGCGCTGGGGATGGGCCGAGAACTGGCTCATCACGCCGAAGGGTTTGTTCAAGAGGATCAGGGACATGCCTTAGTGTCGCAAAAAGATGGCATTGCGTAAAATCCTGTTGCATAATCGATTGCATATGTCCTATGTCTTATATAAGACTTAAATGGTCGATTCTGGATTTTTCAGGCTGGAAACCCGGAAATCTCTTAAAATTCCCCGCTTGCATGGCAATTCAGGCAAGGGTGCTCTGCCACCCCTGCACCCGGACTGCCGCTGATGCTTTCTAACGCCACCGCTTCAACCGTCGGAGAACACGATGTCGTACCAACATATCCAGGTGCCTGCCGAAGGGCACAAGATCACTGCCAATGCCGATGACACCCTCAATGTCCCGAACAATCCCATCATTCCCTTCATCATGGGTGATGGCGTGGGCGTGGACGTCACGCCGGTGATGTTGAAAGTGGTGGATGCGGCCGTGGCCAAGGCGTATGGCGGTGCGCGCAAGATCCACTGGATGGAAATCTATGCCGGCGAGAAGGCCACCAAGCTGTATGGCCAGGATGTCTGGCTGCCTGATGAAACCCTGGAGGGTGCTCAGCAATA
>NZ_BADI01000714.1:0-12030 GCF_000333555.1 Herbaspirillum sp. B65
TCTTCTGCGCAGATGCAAGGCGGTGGCAAGGGCGGCGCGTTCTCCTTCGGCAAGTCCAAGGCGCGCATGTTGGATGAAAACAGCAATTCGGTGACCTTCGCCGACGTCGCCGGTTGCGATGAAGCCAAGGAAGAAGTGCAGGAGCTGGTCGAGTTCCTGCGTGATCCGACCAAGTTCCAGAAGCTGGGCGGCCGCATCCCCCACGGCGTGCTGATGGTCGGCCCCCCGGGTACCGGTAAGACCCTGCTGGCGCGCGCCATCGCGGGTGAAGCCAAGGTGCCGTTCTTCACCATTTCGGGTTCGGACTTCGTGGAAATGTTCGTCGGTGTCGGTGCCTCCCGTGTGCGCGACATGTTCGAGAATGCCAAGAAGCACGCTCCCTGCATCATCTTCATCGACGAAATCGACGCCGTCGGCCGCCATCGTGGCGCCGGCATGGGCGGCGGCAACGACGAACGCGAACAGACCCTGAACCAGATGCTGGTGGAGATGGACGGCTTCGAAGCCAACTCCGGCGTCATCGTGATCGCCGCCACCAACCGTGCCGATGTGCTGGACAAGGCGCTGCTGCGTCCGGGCCGCTTCGACCGCCAGGTGATGGTCGGCCTGCCCGACATCCGTGGCCGCGAACAGATCCTCTACGTCCACATGCGCAAGGTGCCTATCGCCCCGGACGTCAAGGCCGACATCCTGGCCCGCGGCACCCCCGGTTTCTCCGGTGCCGACCTGGCCAACCTGGTCAATGAGGCGGCGCTCTTCGCTGCACGTCGCAACAAGCGCTTGGTCGAGATGCAGGACTTCGAAGACGCCAAGGACAAGATCGTCATGGGCCCGGAACGCAAGTCGGCCGTGATGCGCGAAGAAGAACGCCGCAACACCGCCTACCACGAGTCCGGCCACGCTGTGGTGGCCAAGCTGCTGCCCAAGGCCGATCCGGTCCACAAGGTCACCATCATGCCGCGCGGCTATGCCCTGGGCCTGACCTGGCAACTGCCGGAACATGACCGCGTGAACATGTACAAGGACAAGATGCTGGAAGAGATCTCGATCCTCTTCGGTGGCCGTATCGCTGAAGAAATCTTCATGCACCAGATGTCCACCGGCGCTTCCAACGACTTCGAGCGCGCCACCAAGCTGGCCCGCGCCATGGTCACCCGCTACGGCATGTCCGTGACCCTGGGCACCATGGTGTATGAAGATTCGGAACAGGATGCCTACTTCGGCCGCATGTCGTCCAAGACCGTCTCCGAAGCCACGCAGCAGAAGGTCGATGCTGAAATCCGCAGCATCCTGGATGAGCAATATGCGCTGGCCCGTCGCCTGCTGGAAGAAAACCGCGACAAGGTCGACGTCATGGCCAAGGCCCTGCTGGAATGGGAAACCCTGGACGCCGACCAGGTCAACGACATCATGAACGGCGACGAACCGCGTCCGCCGCGCAATGGTACGCCGACCAAGAAGTCGTCTTCGGACAACAACCGTTCCGGCGACGTTTCGCCTAATGCCACTGCACCGGCCTAAAGGCTGATGACTTGATGGCTTGAACCGGCAGTCCCGACAAAGGTGAGGAGCGATCCTCACCTTTTTCTTTTTGTACGCTTCCAGGTGCGCCCTTGAACAAAAGTGTAGCAGTCGGCCAGTCGCGGTGTATCATGCTGCGCCACGCGAGCTGCCCCGGCAGGTCGCTCATGAAGACAAGGCTCATAGAAGCAAGATGACGCAAGCATTCCTCAAATGCGGCAGGTTCCGCCTGCCGGTACAGATCGGCCGCCGGCCGCTGGTGATGGGCATCCTCAACCTCACGCCCGACTCCTTTTCCGATGGCGGTCGCCATCACTCGCTGGAACTGGCCTTGAGCCACGCCGAACAGATGATCGCCGATGGCGTGGACATCATCGACATCGGCGGCGAGTCCACCCGCCCCGGCATTGCCCCGCTCTCGCTGGAGCAGGAGCTGGAGCGCGTCATGCCGGTGATCTACGCACTGCGCGACTGCGGCAAGCCATTGTCGCTGGATACCTACAAGCCCGCCGTCATGCGCGAAGCGCTGGCAGCCGAGGTGGACATGATCAATGACATCAACGGTTTTCGCGCCGAAGGTGCTATCGAGGTGGTCAAGGACAGCGAAGCCGGCCTGTGCGTCATGCACATGCAAGGCCAGCCGCAGACCATGCAGCAGGCGCCGGAATATGAAGATGTGGTCAGCGAGGTCGAGCAATTCCTGCGGCAGCAGGTCGATCTCATGCGTGCTGCCGGCATCGGGCGTGAACGTATCTGTATCGATCCCGGTTTTGGCTTTGGCAAGACAGTGGAGCATAATCTGACTTTGCTCAAGAACACGCGCCGCCTGATCGATACCCTGGACCTGCCGCTGTTGGCCGGGATGTCGCGCAAATCCATGATCGGTGCAGTCACCGGCAAGCCGCTGGAGCGTCGTCTGGCTGGCAGCATCGGCGCCGCGCTGGCGGCAGCACAGCAGGGCGCGATGATCATCCGCGTGCATGACGTGGCCGAGACGGTCGATGCGCTCACCATGTGGCAGGCTGGGCGCGGAGATATCTGATATCTGACCAGGGGTGTCATCGACAACGACATCATCGACAACAAGCGAGACAAATCAAGTTTCAGGCACAGCGGCGGGATCATGAGCCTCCCCCCCAGCCTGTAGTACATAGACAGAGGATTGAAGATGGCAGCAAAGTATTTCGGCACCGATGGCGTGCGCGGTCGCGTGGGCGTGGCACCCATCACCCCTGATTTCGTCATGCGCCTGGGCTATGCCGCCGGCAAGGTGCTGGCCAAGAGCAAGGATGGCATGGCCCGCCCGACGGTATTGATCGGCAAGGACACGCGCATTTCCGGCTACATGCTGGAAGCCGCGCTGGAGGCGGGTTTCGCCGCCGCCGGCGTGGACGTCTGGCTGGCCGGCCCACTGCCCACCCCGGCCGTGGCCTACCTGACCCGGGCCCAGCGCCTCTCGGCCGGCGTGGTGATCTCGGCCTCGCACAATCCTTACCACGATAATGGCATCAAGTTCTTCTCGGCCAAGGGCAACAAGCTGCCCGATCAGGTCGAGGCCGACATCGAGGCGGCGCTGGAGCAGCCGATGGAGTGCGTACCCTCGCAAAAGCTGGGCAAGGCACGTCGCCTGTCGGATGCGGCGGGCCGCTACATCGAATTCTGCAAGAGTACCTTCCCCGGCGCCATGGATCTGCGCGGGATGCGCCTGGTGGTGGACTGCGCCAACGGTGCGGCCTACAACATCGCCCCGCACGTGTTCCATGAACTGGGAGCCGAAGTCATCACCATCGGCAATCAGCCCGATGGCCTCAACATCAACGAGGATTGCGGCGCCACCGCTCCCAAGGCACTGGTGGCCTCGGTGCGGGAATACCGTGCCGACCTGGGCATCGCCCTGGATGGCGATGCCGACCGGCTCATCATGGTCGATGGCAGCGGTCGCATCTACAACGGTGATGAATTGCTGTACCTGATGGTCAAGGACCGCCTGGCCACCGGCGCCGTCGATGGCGCGGTCGGCACCCTGATGACCAACATGGCCCTGGAAGTGGCCTTCAAGAAGATGGGCGTGCCCTTTGCGCGCGCCAAGGTGGGCGACCGCTACGTGCTGGAAGTGCTGCAGGAAAAGGGTTGGCTGCTGGGCGGCGAAGGCTCCGGCCACCTGCTGGCGCTGGACAAGCACACCACGGGCGATGGCATCGTCTCGGCGCTGCAGGTATTGTCGGCCTTGAAGCGCGCCGACCAGACCCTGGCGCAGATGACGGCCGACATCAGCCTGTATCCGCAATCGCTGGTCAACGTCAAGATTCCTGCCGGCTATGACTGGAAATCCAATACCGCCCTGCAAACCGAGAAGAGCGTGGTCGAGCAACTGCTGGGCGAGCGCGGCCGCGTGCTGCTGCGCCCCTCCGGCACCGAGCCGCTGATCCGCGTCATGGTGGAAGCCGAGGAAGCCGAACTGGCGCGCTCCATGGCCCAGCGTATCGCCGCCAAGGTACTGTAAGTAGAAATAGAGCCTGTTTCGGATCCGAGGACGATGTCTAAAGAGCTAGCCCACATCCTGATGGTCGAAGACGAACCCAGCATCGCGGAGCTGTTGCGCTTCACGATGGAGGGTGCCGGCTTTGCCGCCACCATCGCCAGCGACGTGGCCCAGGCCCGCAAGCTGATCGCCGAATCGCTGCCGCACATGGTGCTGCTGGACTGGATGCTGCCCGACAGTTCCGGCCTGGTGCTGCTGTCGGAGTTGCGGCGCGACCAGCGCACGGCGGCGCTGCCGGTCATCATGCTCACCGCCAAGGGCATGGAAGAAGACAAGGTCAAGGGCTTGAACGAAGGCGCCGACGACTACGTCACCAAGCCCTTCTCGCCCAAGGAACTGGTGGCGCGGGTACAGGCCCTGCTACGCCGCAAGGCCCCGGAAATCGGCAGCCAGGCGCTGCGCTATGGCGAGATCAGCATCGATGTGGAGCGCCGCCAGGTCTCGGTAGCGGGTAAATCGGTGCTGCTGGACCAGGCCGAGTTCAAGCTGTTGCGCTACCTGGTGGCGCACCCGGATCGCATCTTCTCGCGCGCCCAGTTGCTCGACAAGGTGTGGGGCGACCATACCTTCATCGAGGAGCGCACGGTGGATGTACACATCATGCGCCTGCGCAAGTCGCTCGGTGACCTGGCGCATTACGTGCAGACGGTGCGCGGGATGGGGTACAAGCTCAGTACCGAGCAATGAGGCAGCCAGCGCTAAAAAGCTGAAAACCTGAAAAGCCAAAAGGCGATCTTCGGATCGCCTTTTTTCATGCCAGGGTGCGCCAGCAAAACGATGGTAGACGGGCTCAGTCCAGCGGCACGCTGCGATAGCGGTTCACCTCGGAGGCCGATACCAGGCTGCCCTGGTTGCCCCAGCTATTGCGCACGAAGGACACCAGCGCAGCCACTTCCTGATCGCTCAGTTGCGGTCCGAAGGGGGGCATCCCGAAGGGATAGGGATTGTCCGCCGTGGAAGGCGGAAAGCCGCCATTGAGCACGGCGCGGATGGCATTGACCGCCTGCGGCCCGGCAATGGCGTGATTGCCGGCCAGCGGCGGATAGTCCGGCGCGCTGCCCTGGCCCTTGCTGCCATGGCAGTCCACGCAGAGTTCGCCGTAGAGCTTCTTGCCCTGCCGGAACAACTGATCGGCCTCGGCCGGTTCGGCTTGCGCGGGCATGGTCGGGGTAGCGTCCGGCAGCGATTTCAGATAGAGCGCCATGGCCTGCAGGTCGGCTTCCTCCAGGTATTGCAGGCTGCGCCCGACCACTTCCGACATCGGCCCCAGCGTGGCGCCGCGCGCCGAGACCCCGCTCTTGAGCAGCGCCACCACCTGCTCTTGGCTCCAGCTCCCCAATCCCTGTGCGCCCCCATGCAGGGGCGGCGCATACCAGTCCTGCAGCGGGATCATGCCGCCGGCCAAGGATAGCGGCGCCAGGCTCGCGCCCAGGCTGTTGCGCGCACTGTGGCAGGCGCTGCAATGTCCAGCGCCCTGCACCAGGTAGGCGCCGCGGTTCCACTGCGCACTGCGCGCCGGATCGGGCTGGTAAACGCCTGAAGTGAAGAAAAATGCGCGCCATAGGCCCAGCAGCGGGCGCTGGTCGTAGGGGGAGCGCAGTGCATGTGAACGATTGGGCTGAGAAACCGCAGGCAGTCCCTGCAGGTAGGCAAACAGGGCGTCGCTGTCGGCCCGGCTCAGGCGGGTGTAGTTGGGGTAGGGGAAGGCCGGGTAGAGGAAGCGGCCATCGCGTCCGCGCCCGTGATGCAAGGCGCGCCAGAAGTCGTCGGCGCTCCAGTCGCCGATGCCGGTGGCTTTGTCGGGCGTGATGTTGGAGGTGTAGAGGGTGCCGAATTCGGTGGCGATGGCGCGTCCCCCGGCATAGGCGGCACCGCCCCGCATCGTATGGCAACCCATGCAGTTGCCGGCACGCGCCAGGTATTGGCCCTGCAAGCGCTGGGCCTGGCGGTCGCTGACCGCGACGGCCACGCCGGGGTCTTCACTGCGCAGGCTTTGCCAGGCGATCACGCCGCCGGCAGCGGCCAGCACCAGCAGTACGGTCGCCAGCAGCAGCGACAGGCCCAGGCGCAGGCGTTGGTTCATCGCGCCGCTCCTGCGGCCTCACCCGCCGCCGACATGCTGCCGCACTGCACCGGCAGCGCCTGCGGCAGGGTGGCGGCGGGCGCATAGGTGGGTGGCACCGGCTGCGAAGAGAGCCAGCTACTGACGGCATGGAGGTCTTCCGGGCTCAAGGCGCGGGCGATCTGGCCCATGCAATCCGGTGCCTTGGCCGTGCGTTCGCCATTGCGCCAGGCACCGAGCTGGGCCGTGAGGTAGTCCCGTGGCAAGCCCAGCAAGCCTGGGATCCCCGGTTGCACGCCGGCCAGCCCGGCCCCATGGCAGGCGCCACAGGCCGGGACGCCTTGCGCCGGCCGGCCCTGGCGCACCAGCAGGCGGCCGCGCTCCAGCACGGCGGCGCTGGCATCGGCGGCCACCGGTGGCGGATAGGGTGGATGCTGGGCGGCGAAGAAGGCAGCGATCTGTTGCAGGTAAGCGTCGGAGAGATTGCCCAGCAGGTAGTTCATCATGGGATAGCGTCGGCGGCCATCGCGAAAACTCTGCAACTGGTGCAGCAGATAGCCCTCGGGCTTGCCGGCGATGCGTGGGTAGTAGCCATCGGCGGTGGCCCGCCCTTGCTGGCCATGGCAGGCGATACAGGCTGCTACGCGTTCGCTCATGCCGGGCACCCCGCGAGCCTCGCCCGCCGGTTCCTGGGCCAGGGCCAGCGAGGCTGCCAGCATCGTCCCCAGCGCGGCGGTGGCAAGTTTCTTCATCTTTATCGTGGGCGAGCGCATCGGGCTATTGTAGTCCAAGCTGACAAGCTGCTTGCAGCTTTGCAATGCCAGGCGCAGCGGATACAATAGCGGCCTTGCTGCCCCCGTAGCTCAGTGGATAGAGCGATCCCCTCCTAAAGACAATTGGGCAGCGGATGCCGAAAGGCGCCGCATGAATGGAGTCAAAGTCGGTGAACCCTGACAGCGCATGGTCTGATGATGCGGCTGCTGGCAATACCGAGCCAAGCCGCTTGTTCGCGCAAGCCGGAAGGTGTAGAGACTAGACGGCTCCGGCCTGTAGACCCCTGTCCTCGCTGGGCAGCGTCCATGGCCAAGGTATAGTCCAGACTACAAACATCTGATATTTGATGTCTGATATCTGAATATCCGATGGTGGCGAAAGCCATAGTGGTAAGAAGGGATAGGTCACACGTTCGATCCGTGTCGGGGGCACCAGAAGCAATGAAAACGGGCACTTCCTTGGAAGTGCCCGTTTTTTTTCGTGCTCGCCGCTGGTATGAAAAAGGCGCAGCCCGCAAGCTGCGCCCTGGTCTCCCTATCCTTGGTCTCAATGTCCCTGGTTGGTATTGTCCAGGAAGCGCCGCGCACTCTCGCTCTGCGGGCGGTTGGCCGATGCGCCAGGGGCCGCGCCCGGGCTGCCTGGAGCGCTCCCTGGCACGTTCGGTGCCGGTTGATTGTTGGCTGGTGTGGCCGGGGTCTGGTTGGTGGTCCAGCCGAAGAAGTTCGCCAGCGCATCGCCTGCCGTCACACCGACATTGGTCACTAGGCCATTGTTGGGAGTGAAGTTGTCGTAGTAGGGCTCGCCATCGATGAAGCGGATGCCATCCGGCACCGGCTGGTCGAACTGCGGCACGCCCTTCAAGGCCTTGGCCATGTAATCGACCCAGATCGGCAGTGCCAGTTGCGCGCCGAATTCCTTGCTGCCCAGGCTCTTGGGCTGGTCGTAACCCATCCAGGCGACGGTGGCCAGGGTGTGCTGGTAGCCGGCGAACCAGCCATCCACGGCATCGTTGGTGGTACCGGTCTTGCCGGCCAGGTCGGTGCGGCCGATGCTGTTGCTGCGCGCACCGGTACCGGCCTGGGCCACCGACTTGAGCAGGTTGGTCATGATGTAGCTGTTGCGTTCGGCCACCACGCGCGGTGCGCCATTGCCCACGATCAGCGGGTCGGCCTTGGAGAGCACCTTGCCACGGGCATCGGTGATCTGCGAGATCAGGTAGGGCTGGATCTTGTAGCCGCCGTTGGCAAACACCGAATAGGCCGCCGAGAGCTGCAACGGATTGGTCTGTCCTGCCCCCAGCGCCATGGGCAGGTAGGGCGGCACCTTGTCGGTATCGAAGCCATAGGTCCCGGTGATGAAGTCGCGGGCATAGGGCACGCCGATGTAGTCCAGCGTGCGGATGGCCACCAGGTTCACCGACTTCTGCAAGGCGGTGCGCACCGTCATGGGACCGGCCGGGGTTTCGTCATCCTTGGGTTCCCAGTTCGGCTGGCCGGGGCCGGCCGGGTAGGAGACCGGGGCATCGTTGACGATGGAGGCCGGTGCAAAACCCTTCTCCAGCGCGGCCGAATAGATGAAGGGCTTGAAGGTCGAGCCCGGCTGGCGCCAGGCTTGCGTCACGTGGTTGAAGTTGTTCTGGGTGAAGTCGAAGCCACCGACCAGGGCGCGGATGGCACCATCCTGCGGCACCACCGAGACCAGCGCCGCTTCCACCTGCGGCAACTGCACCACCTGCCAGTTCTGCTTGGCATCCTGCATCACGCGGATCAGCGCACCCGGCGCGATGCGGATGTCCTTCTTGGCCTTTTCCGACAGGGCCGCGGCGACGAAGCGCAGGGCTTCGCCCCTGATGCTGATCTTGTCGCCGCTGCGCAGCACCGCATCGATCTGCTTGGGGCTGGCGGCCACTACCACGGCGGCCAGGATGTCGTCGTTGTCGGGGTGGTCGTCCATCACATCGTCGATGGCCGAGGCGCGGTCCTCGGCATTGGCCGGCAATTCGATGGTTTCTTCCGGGCCGCGATAGCCATGGCGGCGGTCGTAATCCATCACGCCCTTGCGCACGGCCTGGTAGGCGGCCTGCTGGTCGGCGGCATTGACCGTGGTGTAGACGTTGAAGCCCTGGGTATAGGTGTCTTCCTTGTACTGGGCGTACACCATCTGGCGCACCATTTCATTCACATATTCGGCGTGCACGGTGTACTGGCTGCCCGGGGCGCGCACCTTCAGCTCTTCCTTGGACGCCTTGTCGTACTGCGCCTGGGTGATGAAGCCCACGTCCAACATGCGTTGCAGGATGTACTGCTGGCGGATGTGGGCGCGCTTGGGGTTGACGATGGGGTTGTAGGCCGAGGGTGCCTTGGGCAGGCCGGCCAGCATGGCGGCTTCGGCCAGGGTGATGTCTTTGAGGTCCTTGCCGAAGTAGGTGCGGGCGGCGGCGGCAAAGCCGAAGGCGCGCTGGCCCAGGTAGATCTGGTTCATGTAGACCTCCAGGATCTGGTCCTTGGTCAGGGCATGTTCGATCTTGTTGGCCAGCAGCACTTCGTAGAGCTTGCGCGAGAAGGTCTTTTCCTTGGTCAGGAAGACGTTGCGCGCCACCTGCATGGTGATGGTACTGGCGCCCTGCGAGGCGCTGCCGCGCAGCACGTCGGTCACCAGCGCGCGGGCGATGCCGATCCAGTCGATGCCGCCGTGTTCGTAGAAGCGATAGTCTTCGATGGCCAGCACGGCATTCTTCATGTCGGCCGGGATGTCGTCGAGCTTGACCAGGCTGCGTTTTTCTTCACCAAACTCGCCCAGCAAGACCTTGTCGGCGGACCAGATGCGCAGCGGCACCTTGGGGCGGTAGTCGGTGATGAGGTCCAGCGAAGGCAGGCGCGGGTTGATGAAGATCAGTGCATAGACCACCAGCAGCGCGCCGGCAACGCCCAGACCGAGGATGGACAGACCGATGAACTTGGCGACGTTGATACTGAGGAAGCCGCGCTGGCGGCGCAGGTCCGGCAAAGAGGAGAAAGGCATGGGATGAGTGCGAATCGGGATGCGCTATCTTACCGCATCGCGCCGCCGGGCCGGCAGGCCACTCAGGGGCAATGCTTAACCAGTTGTAACATCGCTCCCGTATGACGGGGAAATTCGAGGGTTTGTCGTTATTTTTCATCTATCCCGTTGCTATGATGCAAACCAGGGGCCGGTAATCCGCCTTGTGCCGGCTGGCGCTACGCTTAAATCAGCATTTCGGCGGCGCAGTCGGTACAATGCCGCTCTTGCGCTTTTTCCGCATCAAGCGCCTTCGCAATCCATCCTGCGCGGCCCCGGCCGTCGCATTCACGCAGATCAGGCAATACACGCTATGGCAGTCATCTCCCTCACCGACGCGCAACTGGCCTTTGGCCACGTGGCCCTTCTCGATCACGCCGAATTCTCGCTGGAGACCGGCGAACGCATCGGCCTGATCGGCCGCAATGGCACCGGCAAGTCCTCGCTGCTGAAGATCATCGCCGGCCGCTCCAAGCTCGACGATGGCTTGCTGGTGATGCAGCAGGGCCTGAAGATCGCCTACGTCGATCAGGAGCCGCATTTCCCTGCCGAGATGACGGTGTTCGACGCCGTGGCTTCGGGTCTGGGCGAGTTGCCGGCGCTGCTGGCCGAATATGAAGCCATCACCGGCCAGTTCGGTGGCGATAACGACGACGCCTTGCTGGAACGGATGCACCAGATCCAGACCGTGCTGGATGCGGCCGACGCCTGGTCCATCGGCAACAAGGTCGAGACCACCCTGGACAAGCTCAACCTGAACCGCGAGGCCCGCATCGGCGAGCTGTCTGGCGGTATGAAGAAACGTGTGGCGCTGGCTTGCGGGCTGGTGGGCAACCCTGACGTGCTGCTGCTGGACGAACCGACCAACCACCTCGATTTCGGCTCCATCCTGTGGCTGGAAGGGCTGCTGCGCGACTTCAAGGGCAGTATCCTCTTCATCACCCACGATCGCAGCTTCCTGGACAATGTCTCGACCCGCATCATCGAACTGGATCGCGGCAAGATTCTCTCCTTCCCCGGCAACTTCACGACCTACCAGACCCGCAAGGCCGAGCTGCTGGCCAATGAGGAAGTGGAAAACGCCAAGTTCGACAAATTCCTGGCGCAGGAAGAAGTCTGGATCCGCAAGGGCGTGCAAGCCCGCCGCACCCGCGACGAAGGCCGCGTGCGCCGGCTGGAAGCCCTGCGCGTGCAACGCAGCGAGCGCCGTGAACGGCAGGGCCAGGTCAAGCTGGAAGTGGGTACCGGTGAGCGTTCCGGCAAGATCGTGGCGGAACTGGAGAATGTGAACAAGGCCTACGGTTCCAAGACCATCGTGCGCGACTTTAGCACCATCCTCATGCGGGGCGACAAGGTCGGCCTGATCGGCCAGAACGGCGCCGGCAAGACCACGCTGTTGAAGCTGATCCTGGGCGAGGAAGCGCCCGACAGCGGCACCGTCAAGCAGGGTACCAAGATGCAGGTGGCGTATTTCGATCAGATGCGCGCGCAACTGAATGAAGAAACGACCCTGGCCGATACCATCGCGCCGGGCAGCGACTGGGTCGAAGTCAACGGCCAGCGCAAGCACGTGATGACCTACCTGTCGGACTTCCTGTTTGCCCCCGAACGCGCCCGCTCGCCGGTGCGTACGCTCTCCGGTGGCGAGCGCAACCGCCTGCTGCTGGCGCGCCTGTTCGCCAAGCCGGCCAATGTGCTGGTGCTGGACGAACCGACCAACGACCTCGACATCGATACCCTGGAACTGCTCGAAGAGCTGTTGGAAGAGTATGACGGCACGGTGTTCCTGGTCAGCCACGACCGCATGTTCCTGGACAACGTGGTGACCCAGGTGATCGCCGCCGAAGGCAATGGTGTCTGGCGCGAATACGTGGGCGGCTATTCCGACTGGGAACGCCAGCGCCCGACCCAGCAGGCGGCAGCCTCCAAGGCAGCGGCCAAGGCCGCCGACAAGAGCGAGAGCAAGGCCGAGTCAACCATGGCCGCGCCGGTCGTGGCCGCCCCGGTGGCCAAGAAGAAACTGAGCTACAAGGAACAGCGCGAACTGGACGAACTGCCCCAGCGCATCGCCGCGCTGGAAGCAGAACAGAAG
>NZ_BADI01000713.1:0-1565 GCF_000333555.1 Herbaspirillum sp. B65
AGGAAGTACTTCAGGAACACGTTCACCGTCAGCAGCGTCAGTGCGGTCGGAATCTGCACTTTGATGACCTGGTACTGTTTCTTCAGTTCCAGCAGCGCGGCCGGCACGATGTTGTAGTTGGCCGCCATCGGCGTCATCAGCGTGCCGCAATAGCCGGAGTACATGCCGATGGACACCAGCGGCGCCGGATCGGCGTGATGGCCCAGGATCAGGAAGGGCAGGGCGATGCCCGCGCTCATCACCGGGAAGGCGGCAAAGGCGTTGCCCATCACCATGGTAAAGAGCGCCATGCCCACGCAATAGATCACCACCACCAGGAAACGGTTATCGGGGTTGACGAACAGGCTCACCACGTGTTGCACCGAGTTGCCGGTTTTGGCGGCCACGAACACGCCACCCAGCATGGCCAGCATCAGCGGCAGGATTGCGGCCCAGCCGATCGAGTCCACCAGGCGGCGCGACTGGCGCACCGCCTGCAAGGGCGTGCCGCGGGTCAGCACGCAGCCGGCGATGAGCGCACACACACAGGCCACGCACAGGGCTGCCAGCGTCAGTTGCTTCTGGTCCAGCAGCATCATGCCGCCCACCGAGACGCCCTTGAGCAGCACGGTACAGGCCACCGTGATGACCGGGATCAGCACCGCCGGGAAGAACAGCCAATTGCCCAGGCGTTTGGAGGAAGCCACGCGCTCGTCCTGAGTGGAGGTGGCATAGCTGCCCATGGAGAGCATCCCGGTGCCGGCGATCAGGGAAATGATGATGACGGTGCCGCCGATGATGCGGTGGGCCATGGACTTGCCGAGCTGCTCCACCAGCAGGTCGCCGAACAGGAACACGGCACCGAAGAGGAACCAGAACAGGGCCGTGGTGAGGCGCTTGGGGTTGCCCTTGTCGCGCAGGGTCATCACGGTCAGCATCATGACGATGATGCCGATGAGGTAGTAGATGCGGTTGATGGAAATGAGCGTATTCATGCGGACACCTTGGCGGCAGCGGATTGGGTGGCTTTCCAGGCGTCTACGTCGCGGCGGATGGACGCGTCCAGGCGAGTCAGGCGGAACATGTGGATCACCAGTGCCGACAGCGCAGTGGGGATGGCCCACAGGCCGATGTGCAGCGGCTCGATATTGCTGATGCCGTTTTCCTTGAGGAAGGCATCCATCAACAGCACGGCGCCGAAGGCGATGAAGATGTCTTCGCCGAAGAACACGGCGATGTTGTCGCAGGCCGCGGCATGGGCCTTGATCTTGTCGCGGATGTGTTGCGGCAGGTCTTCGCCATAGGTGCTCACCGCCGCGCCTTCGGCCATCGGGGCCAGCAGCGGACGCACGGTCTGCGCCTGGCCACCGAGATAGATCAGGCCCAGTGCGGCGGTGCCTTCACGCAGGATGAAGTAGAGCATCAGGATGCGCGCCGAGGTGGCGCTGGCGATGCTGGAAATCCAGGCCTGGGCGCGTTCCTTCAGACCGTAGTGTTCGAGCAGGCCGATGATGGGCAGGATCAGCAGGAAGGTCGCCAGCGAACGGCTGTTGACGAACTTCTCGCCGAAGGTTTCCAGCAACATG
>NZ_BADI01000712.1:0-588 GCF_000333555.1 Herbaspirillum sp. B65
GTGTCTCGGCCCTGAAGAAATTCCCGGCCTTCAATGCGTCCCTGGACGAGAAGGGCGAGAACCTGATCCTCAAGAAGTACTACAACATCGGCTTCGCCGCCGATACCCCGAATGGCCTGGTGGTGCCGGTCATCAAGAACGCCG
The DNA here is from genome assembly GCF_000333555.1 of Herbaspirillum sp. B65. Classification (NCBI taxonomy): domain Bacteria; kingdom Pseudomonadati; phylum Pseudomonadota; class Betaproteobacteria; order Burkholderiales; family Oxalobacteraceae; genus Herbaspirillum; species Herbaspirillum sp. B65. The sequence goes on from NZ_BADI01000712.1 coordinate 145, forward strand.
ACCAGAAGAGCATCGGCCAGATCGCTACCGAAATGGGCGAACTGTCCGCACAAGCCCGCGACGGCAAGTTGAAGCCGGCCGACATGCAAGGCGCGACCTTCACCATTTCCTCGCTGGGTGGCATTGGCGGTACCGCCTTCACGCCCATCATCAATGCAGTCGGGTTGAGCTTCTGGAGCATTGCCTTGAGGGCCGCGAAGGTGCTCGCATCGATCAGGTCGACGCGGCTGACCAGGATCACGTTGGCGTACTCGACCTGTTCGATGAGCAGGTCGGAAAGCCGGCGAGTGCTGCTGCCATCGGCCTGCGTGACGGCGACGTGCTCAGACAATTGCTGTTCGAATGTTTCGCCGTTGACCACCGTGACCAGCGTGTCCAAGCGTGCCAGCTCGCTCAGGCTGAAGCCGTCGCGGTCGAGAAAGGCAAAGGTCTCCGCCACCGGAA
>NZ_BADI01000711.1:0-231 GCF_000333555.1 Herbaspirillum sp. B65
CAGGTCGAACAGCTCCTGGCGCGGCAGCGGTGCGGTAAAACCGGGGATGGCATTGCGGATCAACAGCGGCTTCTTGTGCCAGTAGTCACGCAGGAATTGGGCGGGCGTGATGCCGCCGAGCAGATCGAGTTTTTTCATGGTCGCCATTATAGGCGGGCTGACGCGGCGGCAAGCCATTGGCAGCCACCAAGTTTGATGCAGGTATAATCGCGGAGTCGAGAATCCGTTAGA
>NZ_BADI01000710.1:0-527 GCF_000333555.1 Herbaspirillum sp. B65
AACAGGAGCTGCACGCCCCGGTGCAGGCGCATGACGCCCTGCAAGCCGGCAGCCACACGCCGGCCACGAACCAGGACGACGACCAGCCCAGCGCCCAGGGCGAGCTGGAAGAGCCTGGCTTGCCCACCGCCATCGCCACGCTCGGACTGCACTGGTATCCGTTTCCCCACGCCTTGACGGCAAGCTTGAACTGGTCGTCTTACCTGCGCGACCAGTTGCGTCCTCCTCCATTGGCTTGAGCGGCCCGCGCGGCGGGTGGTTGCCTTGCTGCGCTCTGATCTCTGAACTCAGATCACAGATGTCTGATATCTGTGATCTGAGGCTGGGGCACTGGCCGCTTCCTTTCCCTGATTGCTCTGACCTATGTCTTGTCCGCCGTGCTGGCTGGTCCGCACGGACTTCGGATTGTTCGGATTCTTCGGATCTATTTCGTTCTACAGGAAAAACCATGAAACGCATTGTTCTGTTCCTCGTTACCAACCTGGCCGTGATGCTGGTCTTGAGCTTCACGGCCAGCCTGCTCGGCG
>NZ_BADI01000709.1:0-1297 GCF_000333555.1 Herbaspirillum sp. B65
TCCATGGCCGATGCGGTTTCTTCCAGCGAGCCGGCCTGCTGTTCGGTACGGCCCGAGAGATCCAGGTTGCCGCTGGCGATTTCGCCCGAGGCGGTGGCGATGGAGTCGGTGCCACGACGCACCCCGGAGACGATGTTGACCAGGTTGTCGTTCATCTTGCGCAGTGCCTGCATCAATTGCCCGGTCTCATCCTTGGAATGCGGTTCGATGCGGGTAGTCAGGTCGCCGGAAGCCACGTTCTCGGCCACGCGCACGGCCTCGGTGAGGGGTTTGACGATGGAGCGCGCCATCAGGTAACCGAGGATGATGGACGCCAGCACGGCCACGGCCGAACAAGCCAGGGTCACCTTGATGGCCATGGCACCATCTTCCACCGCCTTGGCGCCCTCGGCACTCAACTGGCTGGATTGCGAATCGGCGAAGGCACGTGCCAGGGCCAGGTAATTGTTCTGGGCATCGGTGATCTTGCGCAGCACGTATTCATTGGCTGCGTCACCCTTGCCGGCACGGATCAGGGCCATGAGCTCAGTCCTGCCGGTGTCGAAGACCTGACGGGCGTCGTCGACCGCCTTGATCTTCTTCTTGCCGCCCTCGGTGACCTGTCGTGCCGCAATCTTGTCCAGCGCTTCCTTGGTCTGTTTGACCGCGACTTCCATCTGGCCGAAGCGCTTTTCGTTGCCTGCGGCGTTGTTGATGTCGATGGCCATGCCACGCAGATACTTGATCTGCTCATTGATGCCATCGCGCAGGTCGAAGGCCCAGCGGACCTTCAGGTAGCGGTCGTTGACGATCTGGTCGATCGAACGATTGATGTTGTTGATCTTGACGAAGGCCGTGATGCTGACCACTGCCAACAAGCCCACGATGAGGGCGAAGACGGCCGCCAGGCGCACCGCTACTTTGAGATTACCGAAATAGGCAAACATGCTGGTTCCTCTATGCTGTTCATTGTTATCTGTCTCTCCATTTCTCTCGAAGATCCAGCTTGTTTTTCTTGAACAGCGAAGTAGAACCCCGCTGATCAGTTTGCTCTGGTCACGGCAATGATGGGGCATCCGATAGTGAGCGGCAACCGTTGTGGCGGATTATTTTTTCGAAGTGTCGCGTAGTCATCACACAACTAGATGTGAGTATGAATTTTATGACAAATAGATGTCAGAAGACCACGCCAGAACCGAGGATGATATTGGCATACGGCGTGCATTCACCGGTACGGATATAGGCCTTGGCGCGGCCAGTTGCCTGCTTGAAATCCTGATGCGACAGGCTGCGCTTTGCGGCAGTGCAAGGCATCGAT
>NZ_BADI01000708.1:0-1637 GCF_000333555.1 Herbaspirillum sp. B65
TCTTGGGTGGTCCACGGTAATAGGTGGCATCGCCGGCAAAATCGCTATCGCCGACCTTGCCACGGAAGTGTTCGTAGCGCCAGTTCCAGGCCCGGGTCTCGGTATCGACACGGGTGATGGTCAGTTGACCGTTGGTACTGAAAGGCTGGGTCGAAGGCAGCGGTATCCCTGTTGCCGCATACAGGCGATCCAGGCTGTCACCGCTCAAGCGGATGCGCAGGTCGGCGCGCTGCAAATGGTGAGGCTCGATGAGATTGCCGTGGATGATGGTCTGCACCGCCCCTACCTCACCCTCGGCTTGCAGCGGATAGACGCTGCCTTGGTTCAACAGATCCGGCAAGGCGCCGCCACGGAGCTGGCCCTGCACCGGCGCCTGTCCATAGCGACCGCTCACGGCCGCCTGCAGCACCAGGGCGCCATCGTCGCGCTGATCACGCTGATCACGCAGCGCGGCAGCACGATTGATATCTGATGTCAGTGGTCTGACATCAAAGCGCAAGTCCAGGTCCAGCGGCTGGTCCACATAGCGGATCAGGGCATGGTCGAAGACGATCTGATGGATGTCGAAACTCCAGCGGGAACGTGGCTGGTCGGAAAAGCGCCAGTTCTTGTGGTGCTCGTCGAGGCGCTCCATGACTAGGTCCAGGCCATCGATGCGCAGGTCGGTGACATGCCAGTGCCAGCGTAGCAGTGGCAGCGGGGAAAAGTGCAGATCCAGGCGCTGGGCGCGCAGCAGGTGATCGGCACTGTGGGCCCAGGCGGGGTTGCCGATCTGCAAGTCCTGGGCCGTCAAATGCAATTGCGGCAGCCAGGACACGCCACCCTGCGGGCTACTGGGGGCCAGCGACCACGACAGGCTGATCGGACCATCGACCCTGATCTCGCGTGACAACACCACGGAAAACTGCCGGCTCAACCAGGGCTTGAGGAGGTTCCAGTCCAACAGGGCGACCAGCAGGATGGGGACCGCCAGCAAGGCGGCCAGCGCGGCGACGCTCCAGGTGAAGATCCGCACTATCGTCCTTGGCCTCGGCGCTGTGTGCCAAGCAAGCCGCATGAGCCCTCCCTTGCCTTGTTGTCGTCAATGCTGCCGCTGTGAACGCGTGAAACGCAACAGTATCAGCTTGCCGTCAACCGATGGCTATAGGAGGGATGGCCGCCTGCTTGTCAGAGGAGCGGCAGGCCCCAGAGGGGGGCGTGCCGATCAGAAGGTTTCCCAGGCATCGTCATCGATGCGGGCCGGGCCCTTCAGGGCGGGGGCGGCAGGAGCAGACACGGCCGGGCGCGCTGGCGCTGTCACGGTCCTGGCCTTGGGCATGGTGGTCGCCGGCTTGCGGATAGGCTGTGGCTGTGGCTGGGGCTGGAGCGGGGCCTGGGCCATGACCGGTGCGGAGGTTTTTGTCATCTCCGTGTCGGCCAGCTTGAAGATACTGATCGCCTTGGCCAGATCGGCAGCCTGCTCTTGCATGGCGTTGGCAGCTGCGGCAGCCTGCTCGACCAGTGCGGCGTTCTGCTGGGTGCCTTCATCCATCTGGGTGACGGCGCGGTTGATTTCCTCGATGCCGCTGCTCTGCTCGGCGCTGGGCGCCGAAATCTCGGCGACAATGTCGGTCACGTTGCGCACACTGTTGACCACC
>NZ_BADI01000707.1:0-6269 GCF_000333555.1 Herbaspirillum sp. B65
TTTCCTCTCGCCCTACAAGCAGCAATTTCTGCTGGCCGGGCTGGCCCTGATCGTGGCCGCCGCGGCCACGCTGGCCGTGCCGTATGCCTTCAAGCAGATGATCGACCTGGGCTTTGGCGCGGCCGGCAGCAAGAGCGCCAGCCATATCAACCTCTACTTCCTGGCGCTGTTTGGCGTAGCCTGCGTGCTGGGGGTGGCCACGGCGCTGCGCTTCTACATGGTGTCCTGGCTGGGCGAGCGCGTCACGGCCGACCTGCGCAGCGCCGTCTATGCGCACGTGGTCACGCAAAGCCCGGAGTTCTTCGAAACCACCAAGACCGGCGAAGTGCTCTCGCGCCTGACCACCGACACCACCCTGATCCAGACCCTGGTCGGCACCAGCATCTCCATGGCCCTGCGCAATGCCCTGCTCTTTGCCGGGGGCATGACGATGCTCTTCATCACCAGCGCCAGGCTGACCTCCATCATCATCGTCATGCTGGCGGCAGTGGTGCTGCCCATCGTGTTCTATGGCCGCCGCGTGCGCAAGCTCTCGCGTGCCTCGCAGGACCGCGTCGCCGATGCCTCGGCCATGGCCGGTGAAATCCTCAATGCCATGCCCACCGTGCAAGCCTTCACCCACGAAGAGATCGAAGCGCGCCGCTTCGCCCAGTCGGTGGAACGCGCCTTCCAGACCGCCATGGAACGCATACGCGCGCGTTCGCTGCTGACGGTGGTGGCGATCCTGCTGGTGTTCGGCGCCATCGTCTTCGTGCTGTGGCTGGGCGCGCACGCGGTGATGGAAGGCAGCATGAGCGGTGGCGAGCTCGGCCAGTTCATCCTCTATGCGTCGCTGGTGGCTGGCTCCCTGGGCGCGCTCTCGGAAGTGATGGGCGACACCCAGCGCGCCGCCGGTGCCACCGAACGCCTGCTGGACCTGCTGGCCGCGCAATCCCCGGTACAGTCGGTGCTGCTGCCGGAAAAACTGCCGCCGCGCACCGCCAATGGCGCCGCCTTGCAGATCGATGCGCTGGACTTCCACTATCCTTCGCGCCCCGGCAGTGCCTCGCTGTCGGGCTTCTCGCTGGCGGTGCAGCCGGGCGAGACGGTGGCCGTGGTCGGCCCTTCGGGCGCCGGCAAGACCACCCTGTTCCAGTTGCTGCTGCGCTTCTACGATCCGCAGCAGGGCAGCATCCGGCTCGATGGCGTCGATATCCGCTACCTGACCTTGCAGGACTTGCGCGCAGCGATCGGCATCGTGCCGCAGGACACGGTGATCTTCTCGGCCAATGCCATGGAAAACATCCGCTTCGGCCGCCCCGGCGCCAGCGATGCGGAAGTCATCGCCGCGGCCCAGATGGCCGCCGCCCATGAATTCATCGAACGCCTGCCCAACGGCTATCAATGCTTCCTCGGCGAACGCGGGGTGCGCCTGTCCGGTGGCCAGCGCCAGCGCATCGCCATTGCCCGCGCACTGCTGAAGAATCCGCCGCTGCTGTTGCTGGACGAGGCCACCAGCGCCCTGGATGCCGAATCCGAACGGCTGGTGCAAAGCGCGCTGGAAGCGGCCATGGTCGGCCGCACCACGCTGGTCATCGCGCACCGCCTGGCCACGGTGCAGCGCGCTGACCGCATCATCGTGCTGGAGCATGGCCGCATCGTCGAGACCGGTACCCATGCCGAACTGGTGGCGCGCAATGGCCTCTATGCGGGTCTGGCCGCCTTGCAGTTCGAGACCCAGTAAGCGCTCACCCGGGTGAGCGCCGACACGCTGGCCGGAAATCCCCTAGACTGCGCATCTCGGCATCACGAGATGCCACTGACATGACAGGAGTTCTTGGATGAGCAGTCAATTGTTTTCGCCGCTGACGCTACGCGGCCTCACCTTGCCCAACCGCATCGCGGTCTCGCCGATGTGCCAATACTCGGCCACGGATGGATTGGCCAACGACTGGCACCTGGTGCACCTGGGCAGCCGCGCCGTGGGCGGCGCCGGACTGGTGCTCGCCGAAGCCACGGCAGTGCTGCCGGAAGGTCGCATCAGCAGCGCCGACCTGGGCATCTGGAAGGATGAGCACATTGCACCCCTGCGCCGCATCACCCGCTTCATCGAACAGCAAGGCGCGGTGCCCGGCGTCCAGTTGGCCCACGCCGGGCGCAAGGCCAGCGTGCTGCGGCCCTGGGTTGGCCCGGCGGCCAGCGTGCCGCCGGCTGACGGTGGCTGGGTGCCGCAGGCGCCCTCGGCGCTGGCCTTCGACACCACCTATACCCAACCCACCGCCTTGACGCCGCAGGACATCGCCGGCCTGGTGCAAGCCTTTGCCAAGGCCGCCCAGCGCGCCCTGGCAGCCGGCTTCAAGGTGATCGAACTGCATGGTGCGCATGGCTACCTGGGCCACCAGTTCCTCTCGCCCTTGAGCAATAAGCGCGATGACCAATATGGCGGCAGCTTCGAGAACCGCATCCGCTTCCTGCTGGAAACGGTGCGCGCCACCCGGGCCGTGTGGCCGGACGAACTGCCGCTGTTGGTGCGCCTGTCGGCCACTGACTGGGCCGAGGGCGGCTGGACACCGGAAGAAACGGTGGCCCTGTCGATCCGCCTGCGCGAACTGGGGGTGGACCTGGTGGATGTGTCCACCGGCGGCAACCTGCCGGCTGCCGCCATTCCCGTGGGGCCTGGCTACCAGACCGGCTTTGCCGCGCAGGTCAAGGCCCAGGCCGGCATTGCCACCGGCACGGTGGGCATGATTACCGATGCCATCCAGGCCGAGCATGTGCTGCGCACCGGCCAGGCCGACCTGGTGCTGCTGGCGCGCGAGTTGCTGCGCGACCCGTACTGGCCCATGCACGCGGCCCAGCAATTGCGCCATGAGATGGCCTGGCCGCCGCAGTATGTGCGGGCCGCATCGAGCAAGACGCCATTGCGACCGGAGGTGGACTACGGCGCCAGCCCAGCGTAACGCCGGCAGTCAACAACAAAATGCCGCTCGGCGTCATGCAGAGCGGCATTTCTTTTGCCCAGGGAAAACAAACGATCAGCCCGGACGACGCTTGTGGCGGATGTACTCGATGATGCCCGGCAGGATCGACACGATCACGATGGCCACGATCAGCAGACTCAGGTTCTGCTTGACCACCGGCAGGTTGCCGAAGAAGTAGCCGGCGTAGGAGAAGCTGGCCACCCAGGCGATGCCGCCGATGACGTTGTAGACGAAGAAGCGCGGATAGGTCATCGCGCCCACGCCTGCGACAAACGGTGCGAAGGTGCGCACGATGGGGGCGAAGCGGGCAATGATGATGGCCTTGCCGCCGTGCTTTTCGAAGAAGGCATGGGTCTTCTCCAGATATTGCTTCTTGAAGACGCGGGAATTGGGCTTGTCGAAGACCTTGATGCCCAGCATCTTGCCGATCTGGTAGTTGGTACTGTCGCCCAGGATGGCGGCCACGATCAGGGTCAACACCATCAGGTGGACGTCGTAGGCACCGGTAGCCGCCAGTGCGCCGGTGACGAACAGCAGCGAGTCCCCCGGCAGGATGGGCGTGACCACCAGGCCGGTTTCACAAAAGATGATCAGGAACAGGATCAGGAACAACCAGGGTCCGTAGGAAACGGCCAGCTCGGCCAGGTGGCGGTCGATGTGGACGATGAAATCGACCAGGAACAGAAGGATATCCATAAAACCTGAAAATGAGGGAAAGCGCTCATTGTACCAACTGCGCACCGGTCGCCAATGGCCATTCATGCCATCCCGCAAAGCCGGGCCGCCGTCAGCTTTGCAAGGAGCACGCTGACCCAATCTTGCGTTTCTTTACCGGCCCGCACCCACAAGTTGTCGCACGGCATTCCGATATTTGATGCAAGCGGTGGCGCTGCCCCGCGAGCGCTTTTTCCCCTGATGCCTTGCCTGCCCTTGGAGCCGATCATGAAACACACACTGTTGAGCCTGCTGGACAAGACCCTGGATGCCCTGCCGCTGACGGGAGCGGCCATCGGCATGACGCTGCTAGCCTGCATCTTCTCGGACGTCTTGCACGATCTCTTGTTGCGCGTCGATATGGATCTGCTGGCCGCCGCCGTGGCCCTGCTGCCGCTGTCTGGAGTCCTGCTGGCCTTCGGCTTGAGTATGCGGGAGCGGCCGCGCAAGCCGCCGCGCCGGCTGCAACAGCGGGAACTGGCTCGCCGCCAGGCGCTGCTGCGGGCCACCTACGATCTGGATGAACATCCCTGAAGCGCGTCCGCGGCCACGACGGCTGCCTTACTCGGGCAAGCCGTCGCCGGCCAGGATCATCTCGGCCGCGCTCAACAAGTCGCCTTCCAGTCCGGCGCGGGCCTTCTTTGGCGAACCTTCGCGCAGCCCCTCCAGCAAACGCGCGTGATGGACCAGCGCCGGCGCTTCGGCCAGGCGCCGGGAACCGGCGCGCAGGTCAAGATTGATCACCGGCCCGACCTGCAGCCACAACCCGGCGATCAGGTCCACCAGGGTCGGCATTCCAGAACCCTGGTAGGCAGCGAAATGCAATTGCTTGTTCAGGCGAATGACCAGATCCACATTGGGTTTCTTGCGCTTCATCTCGACCGACAGGTCTTCATGCAGACGCGCCACTTCCTCCAGTGCGGCCGCATCGATATGGCGGGCGGCATGTTCGGCGGCCAAGCCCTCCAGCGCCAATCTGATCTTCAGCAATTCGCGGAACTTGCCCTTGGTCATGAGAGGCACCCGCATGGCGCGGTTGGGCAGGATCTCCAATGCCCCTTCGGCGGCCAACTGGCGCACCGCTTCGCGCACCGGCATGGGACTGGTGCCCAGGGCATCGGACAAGCCCTTGAGGGTCAGCTTCTGGCCGGGGCGCACCTGGCCGGCCTGGATCAATTCGCATAGATCCTGATACACCCGCTCGGACAAGGTCGCATGTTGGATCTTGCGCACGGTGGAAAGGTCAGCGATGAGGGTTGGGTCCATGGCGAGGTGTGAAGAATTTTGCGGATTATATCGGAGCACAGCATGACGGTGCGCCCTATCGTCAGCAATGACAAGTTGACGCCCTCGATTCTATCGAATACATTTGATCACATGTCAAATAAATGACATCAGCAGACCTCAGTAGACATTAACGGATCGGCGCGACGCCGGGCATATCCGCCCGGTGCGTAGCAGTGACGGCCCCTCAGGAGACTAGCTTCATCAGCCCCCGCCCCGCCTTGCGCGGACCCGCGGGCGGCACCTGCCACGCCGCCTTTTCGCCTTCCCGGACCGTGCCGCACGCCTGCTGCCACAGGTGGCCCCGCCACCCTGCTCGACCATACAAAGCAGTTCCCGAGGAGACACCGGCCCCGCCGGATATTGAGGAGAATCGCACCATGCAGCAAGACCCGCGCACGTCCGGCAAGATCACCACCAGTCCCACCGATCCGACCGATCCAACCCATCCGCGCTCAGCGCGCCGTCGGCGCCTCCTCAGCGCCGCCGCCGGTGCTGCCGTGCTGGGTTTCCCGGCCATCGTCCGGGCCCAGTCCGACAAGATCATCATCGGCCACCTCACGCCACGTACCGGCTTTCTCGGCCCCATGGGCGAATACGCGGTGATGAGCATCAACCTGGCCGTGGAAGAACAGAACAAGGCCGGCGGCCTGCTGGGCCGCCAGTTGACCCTGCTCTCGGAAGATTCGGTCAATCCGCCCACCGCCTCCACCAAGGCGCAACGCCTGCTCGAGCGGGATGGCGCCGCGCTGCTGATCGGCGAGATTTCCTCGGCCTCGGCGCTGGGCATCGCCCAGGTGGCCCAGCGCAACAAGAAGCTGTTCATGAACACCGGCTGCAACTCCGACGAATTGCGCGGCAAGAGCTGCAACAGGTTCATGTTCCACATCGAGGCCGCCAACTCCACCTACGTGAAAGCCTGCGGCCAGCAGCTCCTGCACAATGGCCTGATCAAGGGCAAGAAGCTCTATGCCCTCACCGCCGACTATGCCTTCGGCCACGACCTCTTGCGTACCGCCAAGACCTTCGTGGTGGCCAATGGCGGCACCATCGCCAATGACGAGCTGGTGCCCACCGACGCCACCGACTTCAGCCCCTACCTGCTCAAGATCCGCCAGGCCAAACCCGACCTAGTCATCTCCAATCTGGCGGGCAACCAGATCACCAACTTCATCAAGCAATATGCCGAGTTCGGCCTGCCCTTCCCGATCGCCGGTTTCGGCTTTGACACCGTGGCCGCCTGGGGTGCCGGTGCCGACAACTTCGCCGGTACCTGGCCCACCACCTGGCACCACGATGGGACGCGCCTCG
>NZ_BADI01000706.1:0-4799 GCF_000333555.1 Herbaspirillum sp. B65
GCCGACGCAGTACCACGGCCATCTACGTGAGCATCAGTGCGGCAGCCGGCTGTCGCATCGCTGCGACGTTGACCGCTGGCAACAGCTGGTGGCTAGGCTTGTCGGCGGTGTGCTGGAGCCTGGCCTTCCTGCTCTTCGTATTGCGTTATGGTCCGCTCCTGAGCCGGCCACGCCTGCGCTGAAGCAAGCACCATCCTGACGGCAACCATCGCGTCCCCCCCACGCGAATGTTGCCCGCTGGCACCCTTCATCATCCCAGCTCATGAGAGCAGGTACCGAAGCTCGCAATTTACGTGATAAGAACGTTCTCGTTGTACGTAACTGCCTTATCATAGATTTTCTGGTCATCACACCAGTTCTCGGCAACACGCCACCACAAGCCGCATCCACATTTTTCGGGGGGAAAATCATGCGCTTCAACAACTTCAGCATTTCCACGCGACTGGCCCTGGCCTTTTCCATTCTGATCCTGGTCATCGCCGCCATCGTCACGCTGGGCCTGGCTCGCCTGAGCGACATCAACCAGTCCCTGGACCTGGTGGTCAACGACCGCTACAAGAAGATCGCCATCATCAATACCATTTCCGGCAAGGTCGATGACGTGGCCATCTCGGTGCGCAATGAACTATTGATGAACGACCCGGCGCAGATCGCCGCTGAACAAAAGATCATCGAAAGCCTGTCCGCCGAAAACACCAAGCTCTACGATGAACTCACCGCACTGATCATCAACGCCGAAGCCAAGGCCAAACTCGACAAGGTGACCGAAACGCGCAAGAGCTATTCGGCCCTGCGCAAGGAAATCCATCGGCTCTACGTCTCCGGCGACAGGGATGCTGCCGTCAAGCTCATGCTGAGCCAGATGGTGCCCTTGCAGAAAACCTATTTCGGCCAGCTCGACGAACTTTCCGACACCCAGCAAAAGTTGATGGACAAGTCGGTGGAAGAAGCCGCAGCAGCCTACCTCGCCACCCGCAACATCATGCTGGCCTCGGGCGTACTGGCTGCACTCTTTGCCGGCTTCGTCGCCTGGACCATCTCGCGCAGCATCACCCGTCCGTTAAGCCGCGCCGTGGAAGTGGCCGAGACGGTGGCTGCCGGTGACCTGACCGCCGTCATCACCGCCCACTCCACCGATGAGACTGGCCGCCTGCTGCAGGCGCTGGCGGCGATGAACCAGAAGCTCAAGGCCATCGTGCTGGAAGTGCGGCGCGGCACCGACTCCATGGTCACGGCCTCGACCCAGATCGCCACCGGCAACCTCGACCTGTCCTCGCGCACCGAAGAGCAGGCCAGCGCACTGGAAGAAACTGCCTCCTCGTTGGAACAACTGACCTCCAGCGTCAAGCAGAATGCCGATCACACCCGCAAGTCCAGCGAGCTGGCCGGCACTGCCACGGCTGTGGCCAACCAGGGCGGAGAAGCGGTCAAGCAGGTGGTGCAGACCATGGGCGCCATCAACGATTCCTCGCGCAAGATCGTCGACATCATCTCGGTGATCGATGGCATCGCCTTCCAGACCAACATCCTGGCCTTGAATGCCGCCGTGGAAGCCGCCCGTGCCGGCGAGCAGGGACGCGGCTTTGCGGTGGTGGCCTCGGAAGTGCGCGCCCTGGCGCAACGCTCGGCCACCGCGGCCAAGGAGATCAAGGAACTGATCAACGATTCGGTCAACCAGGTTTCTTCCGGCACTGAACTGGTGGCGCAGGCCGGCAATACCATGGATCAGGTGGTCACCAGCATCGAGCAAGTCGGCCATATCGTGGGCGAAATCTCGGCGGCCACGCGCGAACAAAGTGATGGGATCGAACAGGTCAACCAGGCCATCATGCAGATGGATAACACCACCCAGCAGAATGCCGCGCTGGTGGAAGAAGCCGCCGCCGCCGCACAAGCCCTGCAGGATCAGGCGCAGCGATTGCTGGAACTGGTCAGCGTGTTCCGCCTGGATGACGCAGGTGGACCTGAGTTGCGCACCATGCAGGCGCCGCAGGCAGCAGCCTTGAAATCCTCTGCAGTCACCAGCAAGGCACTGCCCTCCAAACCGCAAACCCAGCCACAACCTCAAGCGCAGTCCGCACGCCCGGCCGCCATCGGCGCCAACCCGGCACCGCGCGCCCTGCCCAACAGCATCAAGGAAGACAAAAAGGAAGAGTGGGAATCCTTCTGATCCCCTCTGAATCTGAGTGAGACCCGCAGCGCAAGCGGCTGCGGGTCGCTCACAGCTGCCGGGCCAGGCGGATGCCGCTGACCTGCCAGCGCGCCGTGGCCGGGAAGAAGTTGCGATAGCTCAGTCGCGCATGGTTCAACGGTGTAGCTGAGGAAGAGCCGCGCAAGACATATTGGTTCACCATGAACTTGCCGTTGTACTCTCCCACCGCCCCGGGTGCGGCCACGAAGCCCGGATAGGGCGCATAGCTGCTGCTGGTCCACTGCCAGGCCACACCAAAAAATTCACGTCCCTGTCCCTGCAGGTGGGCCGCTGCGTGTTCCCATTCGGCTTCGGTCAGCAGGCGTGCGCCGGCCCAGCGGGCATAGGCGTCGGCCTCATAGTAGGACAGGTGCTGGGCGGCGCGATGCGGCTGCAAGGGCTGCATCCCATATTCGGTAAATTCCTGCCATTGATGGTCCGCAGTCGGGCGCCAGTACAGCGGATGCGCCAGCGCCAACTGCTGCTTCCACTCCCAGCCTTCGGACAGCCACAGCGCAGCATCCTCATAGCCTCCCGCCTCGACAAAGGCCAGGTACTCGGCATTGTTGACCAGCCGTGAAGCGCACTGGTAAGCCTCGACGAACTGGCGATGCCGCGGCCGCTCGTTGTCGAAGCAAAAGCCGCTGCCGGCATGACCGATCTCCACCACCCCGGCCTGGATACGATGCCATTGCAGCGGCAGCTCCACCGGGTCGCCCAGGCACACGCTCATCGGCAGCGGTTGGTAGGCCGGTTGCAGCGGGTTCATCGACAGCAGGATCTTGATGTCGGTAAACATCAGTTCCTGGTGCTGCTGCTCGTGCTGCATCCCCAGTTCCAGCAGAGCCAGGAAATCGGCCAGTTGCGCATGATCCTCCCCCGCGTCGGCGCTGCCGGAATCGAGCGCATCGATGAGCAGCAACATGCGACCATCGACCTCTTCCCGGTAGGCCAGCACCTCGGCCAGCGACGGACGCGTGAGCAAGCCGCGTTGCGGCCGTGGAAACTTCTCGCCCACGCCTTCGTAGTAGGAATTGAACAGCATACGGAACTGCGGATGGAAAGGCGTGAAGCCACTCTGGAAGCGCTCCAGCAAAAAGGTCTCGAAGAACCAGGTGGTATGCGCCAGATGCCACTTGACGGGGCTGGCCTCGGGCATGGCCTGCACACAGCAATCCTCGGCCGAGAGTGGCTCGGCAATCAACAAGGACTGACGACGCAAGCGCCGGTAGCGATCCCCCAGCCGCTCACGCGAACGATGATTGACCTGCTGGACGGCAGCATCGATCACCGCATCGATGGTGGCGGCGGTATCCAGGCTGGGTTCGACCTGCTGCGCGATAGCGTCCTGGGCGATGACAAGGGCGGGCATCCGGCCTCCTGCAAGAATGAATGAATCGGAAAGAGCGTGGCAAAGGGCGAAAGGGCGAAAGTGCAAAAGTGCGCTAACGCGCCCGCGCATGGCAGACCGTGAACCAGCGCCGCTCATCGAACCACATGCGGCAAGCGCCGAAGCCGGCCTGCTCCAGCAAGCTCAGGATGTCCTGCTCGGTGAATTTGTGGCTGTATTCGGTATGGATGCGCTCGCCCTGGTGGAAGGTGCGACGCCCCCCCGGCCAGCGCACGATGAGGTCGCGCCGCGCTTCCAGGTACATCTCGATGCGCTGCTGGTGGATGTTGTAGAAGGCCACATGGCGCCAGTGACGGGGATCGAAATCGGCGCCCAGCAAGTCATTGACGTGATGCAGCACGTTCAGGTTGAAGGCCGCGGTCACGCCCAGCGCATCGTCATAGGCCGCCTCCAGCACCGCCACCTCCTTGACCAGGTCCAACCCGATCAGCACGCCACCGTCATTGCTCCCGGCCGGCAAGGCGGCCCGCAGGCGGCGCAGGAAGGCCAGTGCCTGCCGAGCATCGAAGTTGCCCAGGGAAGAGCCGGGATAGAAGAACAGTCGCTGCTCTGCCGGCACCGTATCGGGCAAGTCCAGCGTGGTCGAGAAATCCATCGCCAACGGCTGCATGGGAAGCTGCGCAAAGCGGTGCTGCAACCCCTGCACCGACTGCTGCAGGAAGTCGCCGGAAATATCGACCGGCACATACTGGCGCGGTTGCAGCACCTCGAACAGCGAGGCCGCCTTGGCACAGTTGCCCGCGCCCAAATCAATGAGGGTACAGCCCTGGCCGACGGCCGCGGCAATGGCCTCGTGGTGGGCAGCAAAGATGGCCGCTTCGGTGCGGGTGGGGTAATACTCGGGCAGCGCGCAGATGGCCTCGAAGAGCTTGCTGCCCAGGGCGTCGTAGAAATACTTGGGAGCGATGAAGGCTTGGGGAGCCATCAGCGCGGCCGTCAGTTCGGCGTGCTGCTGTCGAGGTGATGCGGGGGTCTCCCAGTGGGAAGACATCAGAGCGGGTTGGGCCAAGCGACTCTCCTTGCCAGTGACGGTAATGGATCATGCTGCCAGCTGCTGTGCGCCGTTGCGGTTGCTTTTTTTCGGACCTGCTCACTGTAGCAGGGCAAGGCAAGCAAGCAATGGCTGACGGACAACATTGCAGATTGCTTCATATCGTCCTGGGAGGCTGCCTCCCAGGCGGCGCCAACAGGCGCCCG
>NZ_BADI01000705.1:0-911 GCF_000333555.1 Herbaspirillum sp. B65
CGGGGTTTCGAAGGCATTGCCGCAGATCACGCAATCCAGCACCGAGTGCGCCTGGCCGGGCGTGTAGGGGCGATAGCTCTGCTCGGACAGGGTGTCGCGCCGTGCGATGTAGTAGCGACTGCCGGTGGCCACGGCAATCAGGGGCGCGCTCACCAGTGCCGTGCCCAGCGCGATGAAGGGCGCCAATGCCGCCACCGTCTTGCCCAGTACGCCCGACATGGCCAATGTGGAGAGCAGGGTGGCGATGGTCATCGAGCCCACGCCCACCGGGTTGACGTCATACAGGTGGGCGCGCTTGAATTCGATGTGGGCAGGGCTTAAGCGCAGCGGCTTGTTGATGACCAGGTCGGCCACTACCGCACCGATCCACGAGATCGCCACCAGGCTATAGAGCGCCAGCACGTGCTCCAGTGCATTGAACACCCCCAGTTCCATCAGCAGCACGGCGATCAGCACATTGAACACTAGCCACACCACCCGCCCCGGATGGCTGTGCGTGAGACGCGCAAAGAAATTGGACCAGGCCAGCGAGCCGGCATAGGCATTGGTGACATTGATCTTGATCTGCGACACCACCACGAACAGCACCACCGCACCCAGCGCCAGGGCCGGGTTGCCGAACACGTACTGGTAACCGATCAGGTACATCTGGGTCGGTTCCACCGCGCGTGCCATCGGCACTTCATGCTGGATGGCGAGGAAGGCCAGCAAGGTGCCGCCCAGCATCTTGGCGCCACCCAGCAGAATCCAGCCGGGACCGGCCAACAGCAGCGCCCCCCACCAGCGGCCGCGATTGGCGCTGGTCTTCTGCGGCAAAAAGCGCAGGAAGTCGACCTGTTCACCGACCTGTGCAATGAGCGAAAAGGCCACGGTGCCCGCCGCACCGAACAGGGTCAGGTTAAAGAACTGCC
>NZ_BADI01000704.1:0-3350 GCF_000333555.1 Herbaspirillum sp. B65
GCTTTCGTTTCATTGCTTGCATGACGCCACGATGGCCCAGACCGAGTCCAACAACAACGCCCGAAAGGAGTACCGCATGTCGCATTCCTCGTCTTCCAACCCTCCCTCGTTCCCGCGCCGCAAGATCTTGATGGGCCTGGCCGCCGGTGCGGCCGCAGCGGCCTTGCCGGGCATGGCCTCGGCCCAGCAGTATCCGACCGCCAAGGTCAATACCACCAAGCTGGCCATCACCGATACCGAAGTCACGGTAGGCCAGCTGCACTCGGCCACCGGCACCATGGCCATCAGCGAGACCGGCTCGATCCAGGCCGAACGCCTGGCCATCGACCAGATCAATGCGATGGGCGGCATCCTGGGCCGCAAGATCAAGATCATCCAGGAAGACGGCGCCAGCGACTGGCCGACCTTCGCCGAAAAGGCCAAGAAGCTGCTGGAAAACGACCGTGTCGCGGCTGTCTTCGGCTGCTGGACCTCGGCCTCGCGCAAGGCGGTGCTGCCGGTGTTCGAGAAGGACAACGGCCTGCTGTACTACCCGACCTTCTACGAAGGCCTGGAGCAATCCAAGAACGTGTTCTATACCGGGCAGGAGGCGACGCAACAGGTGCTGGCGGGCCTGAACTGGGTGGCCAAGGAAAAGAAGGCCAAGACCTTCTTCCTGGTCGGCTCCGACTACATCTGGCCGCGCACCTCCAACAAGATCGCCCGCAAGCACATCGAGAACGTGCTCAAGGGTTCGGTGGTGGGCGAGGAGTACTACCCGCTGGGCAATACCCAGTTCGGTTCGCTCATCAACAAGATCAAGTTGAAGAAGCCCGATGTGATCTTCGCCGACGTGGTGGGCGGCTCCAACGTGGCCTTCTACAAGCAGTTGAAGGCCGCCGGCGTGACCGCCAAGACCCAGAACCTGCTGACCATCTCGGTGACCGAGGATGAAATGCTGGGCATCGGTGGCGAGAACGTGGAAGGCTTCTTCGCGTCGATGAAATATTTCCAGAGCCTGGACAACCCCAACAACAAGAAATTCGTGGCCGAGTTCAAGGCCAAGTTCGGCGCCAATTCGGTCATCGGCGACGTCACCCAGGCCGCCTATCTCGGTCCCTGGCTGTGGAAGGCCGCGGTGGAAAAGGCCGGCAGCTTCGACGTCGACAAGGTGGTGGCGGCGTCACCCGGCATCGAACTCAAGACCGCGCCGGAAGGCTACGTCAAGGTCCACGAAAACCACCACCTGTGGAGCAAGACCCGCATCGGCGAAGCCCAGAAGGATGGCCAGTTCAAGGTGGTCTACGAGTCCGAACTGATCGAGCCGAATCCTTTCCCCAAGGGCTATCAGTAAGGTGTTTCGGCTGGTACGTACCGGCCCTTGTGCAGCAAAGCGGCGGCGTCTGTAGTGACATGCGGGCGCTGCCGCCCCTTCCTCAATCTGCAACTCTGCCCCGTCGGGAGTCAACATGGTTTCTCTATCCGAATTCGGCGCCATCTTCGCCATGCAGGGCTTCAATGGCCTCTCGGTCTTTTGCGTGCTGCTGCTGATGGCGCTGGGCCTGGCCATCATCTTCGGGCAGATGGGCGTGATCAACATGGCCCACGGTGAATTTCTCACCATCGGCGCCTACATCACCTACCTGCTGTCGCACCTGACCACCACCTATGCGCCGGCCTTGCAGCCGTTCTATTTCTTCGCCGCGATCGTGCTGTCCTTTGTGGTGGCCTATGGCGTGGGCTACCTGACCGAGCTGCTGCTCATCAGCCGCCTCTACAAGCGTCCGCTCGATACGCTCCTGGCCACCCTGGGCTTGTCGCTGGCCATGCAGCAGACCTTTCCGTTCATCTTCGGCGCCAGGAAGTCAGCGCCACCTTGCCGGACTGGCTCATGGGTTCCTTCAAGCCTACCGATGCCATCGATATTCCCTTGAATGGCCTCTTCATGATGGGCCTGACGGTCCTGTTGACCGGCGCCATCTTCGTGCTGCTGTTCCGTTCGCGCTGGGGCTTGCAGGTACGTGCCACGATGCAGAACCGCGTCATGAGCGGGGCAGTCGGCATCAACACCCGCAAGGTGGACCGTACCACTTTTGCGCTGGGTTGCGGCGTGGCCGGCGTGGCTGGCGCGGCCTTCACCACCATCGGTTCCACCGGGCCGACCAGCGGTTCGCTCTACATCGTCGATACCTTCCTGGTGGTGGTCTTCGGTGGCGCGCAAAGCCTGATCGGCACCATCGCCTCGGCCTTCTCGATTGCCCAGACCCAATCCACGGCGGAGTTCTTCCTGACCGGTTCCATGGCCAAGGTGCTGACCTTGTCGGCGGTGATCGTGATCCTGATGCTGCGTCCGCAAGGGCTGTTCTCGGTGAAGGTACGCAAGTGATGGCCGCTTCCTACAGATCAAACAACACGTGCGAGGTCCGATGATGAATGCAGCCTATGAAAAACTGTTGGGCGGGCGCTCCGGTGCGCTCGGCCTGCTGGTGATGGCGGCGCTGTTGCTGCTGGTGTTCCCGCTGACGCTGGACATGTTCCGGCTCAACCTGGTGGGCAAATATCTGTCCTATGCCTTCGTGGCCGTGGGGCTGGTGCTGTGCTGGGGCTACGGCGGCATCCTGAGCCTGGGGCAGGGCGTGTTCTTCGGCCTGGGGGGCTATTGCATGGCCATGTTCCTGAAACTCGAAGCCTCCGACCCCATCAGCACCAAGATCCAATCCACGCCGGGCATTCCCGACTTCATGGACTGGAACCAGATCACCGCCTTGCCCGCCATGTGGGAGCCCTTCCACAGCTTTGCCTTCACCATCTTTGCCGTGCTGGCGGTGCCGACCGTGTTGGCCATGCTGATCGGCATGGCGATGTTCAAGCGCCGCGTGGGGGACGTGTATTTCTCCATCGTCACGCAGGCCATCGCCGCCATCCTGTCCATCCTCATCATCGGCCAGCAGGGGCTGACCGGGGGCGTGAACGGCATCACCGACTTGAAGACCCTGATGGGCTGGGATATCCGCACCGATCACGCCAAGCTGGTGCTGTATTTCGTCAATGCCGGCCTGCTGTTCGGCTGCATCCTGTTTGGTCGCTATGTGCTCGGTTCCAAGCTGGGGCGCTTGCTGGTGGCCATGCGCGACAAGGAAGAGCGGGTCCGTTTCTCCGGCTATGACGTGGCCAGCTTCAAGGTCTTCGTGTTTTGCGCGGCGGCCATGTTCTCGGCCATCGGCGGAGCCATGTTCACGCTGCAGGTGGGCTTCATGTCGCCCTCCTTCGTCGGCATCGTGCCATCCATCGAAATGGTGATCTTTGCTGCAGTCGGAGGCCGTATGTCGCTGCTTGGCGCGGTGTATGGAACGCTGCTGGTGAACTTTGGT
>NZ_BADI01000703.1:0-1665 GCF_000333555.1 Herbaspirillum sp. B65
AAATGCGACGGACACAGAAGAAAGAAGTCGTGGACTAGAACCCGAAGAGTCGCACGAGTAGCCTGTTTAATGTTGAGCAGCAAAGTTGAATCCCCTCAGGCTCTGCGAAAGAAACTCCGGTGTTATAGACAAGCGTCGCCACGGGAAGGTTTTTGATGGCCGCCACGATAAAGTTTTTGTCAGGAACTGAGAAGCGATGGTTAATTCTGCCGTTACGCAAGATCAATACGTGCGATAAATTCACCACATGGTACGTAACAATAATTACGCTTCTCCCCTCTTTAACCATTGAATCGACGAGCCGCTCTCGGTATTGATTAGCTCCCCCTCCTAGATCGTGATCGACAATCACGCACAGATTTTCAAGCTCATTCTCGCGAAGCAAGGTGGCGACAGATTCTGGAGTATGCAAGCCGGTTTTCGGTCGCCCCTTAATATATCTATTGACCTTATCAAAGAGGGAAGCGAATTGCCTCGAATAAACCAGGTATGCTGCGCGCTTGAAAAGAACACAAAACTGTCGAAGCGTGGCTCGTACACTCACTGATTCATTTGCGTGCCCCAGTCGCGTAATGCTCGAATCTGGCACGGCCAGTTCTAAAATTGAGCCATCTGCAAGGGAACACATTAGATCAATCGAGCTTATTTGTGCTCCTGGTTGGAAAGCACCATGGATGACGTAGCCCGAGTTAAGGGAAAAAGGGTAAGCGGAAAAAGCCAGTTCAACATCCTCCCGGGACTTACCTGCGTCGGCAAGAATATACTCAGGAGATGATCGATCTGCGCTCGCAAAAGACAATCTGAATTGAAGGCCGATAATTTCATGTCTAACATGAAAAACCCAGCCAAATCCAAAAAGCACGTTATCTTTGATGACAAGTGAATCAATAGACCAAAACACGTCAGACATCGCAGCCCCCTGGCGTTGGNAGCAGTCTCAATAGGGACAATAGCCTGTAGCCCCTCGACCTTTGGATTTTGACTATATGCTCATTGCGTCTATTCAACTCGTCCCTCGGTCTTCGGGTATCCTGTCTTATCGACTCCATTTCGTTACGGCAAACAGTCAGTTCCTCATACCTGCTCAAAGCCAGTTCTTCGGCATTGGCCTTGGCTGCCTCGGTTTCCGACAACTGCTCTTGAAGTGACTTCAGCGTCGAAAGATGGTCATGGGCCAATGCTTCAGCGATGGTTTTGGCTTGCGCCGTTACCTCAAGTTGAGTTGCAATCCTGATCAACTCAGTATCCCTGGCAAAAGCCAGTTCTTCGGCATTGGCCTTGGCTGCCTCGGTTTCCGACATCTGCTCTTGAAGTGACTTCAGCGTCGAAAGATGGTCATGGGCCAATGCCTCAGCGATGGTTTTGGCTTGCTCGGTTACCTCAAGTTGAGTTGCAATCCTGATCAACTCAGTATCCCTGGCAAAAGCCAGTTCTTCGGCATTGGCCTTGGCTGCCTCGGTTTCCGACAACTGCTCTTGAAGTGACTTCAGCGTCGAAAGATGGTCATGGGCCAATGCCTCAGCGATGGTTTTGGCTCGCTCGGTTACCTCAAGTTGAGTTGCAATCCTGATCAACTCAGTATCCCTGGCAAAAGCCAGTTCTTCGGCATTGGCCTTGGCTGCCTCGGTTTCCGACAACTGCTCTTGAAGTGACTTCAGCGTCGAA
>NZ_BADI01000702.1:0-3051 GCF_000333555.1 Herbaspirillum sp. B65
CCGATGAGGTAGAAGACGCCATTGGCGATGCCGGCAATATAGCGCTGCCGGGTTCCAGGATGGGCGTCCTTGCCGGTACACAGGGCCGCCGTGATGGCCGCCAGCACGATGGTGATGCCGCCGAAGCAGGCCATCGCCAGCGAGGCCAGGCCGGTGCCGGTGACCACCGCGCGCGTGGGCGGATGGTAGCCAGCCAGTTGCAGCACCGCCATGCCAGGCAGGAACTGGCCGGTCAGGCTCACCAGCACGAGCGGCACGGTCAGGCTGAAGAACACGCCGAGACCCACATGCGGGGCGATGAAGACGGGCCGCGCCAGTTCCAGGCTCACTGCCCCCAGGTCGGTCCTGCCGCTGGCGAAGGCCACCGCGAAACCGGTCAGCGCCACCACCACGATGCCATAGCGCGGCCACCAGCGGCGTCCGGCCAGGTAGGCCGCGAGCATGGCAAACACCATCAGCGGCGCGCCCACCGCTGGTGTTGCACATGCCGCTCTCGCTGGAGCAATGGATCAAGCGCAGCGTGGCCTTGCTGACTGATTACCAGGATGCCGCCTATGCCGCCCAGTATGCCAAAGTGGTGGAAGCAGTACGCGCCGCCGAAGCCCCGCTGGGCAGCGACAAGCTGAGCATGACGGTGGCCCGGCAACTGTCCAGGTTGATGGCCTACAAGGATGAATACGAAGTGGCGCGCCTCTATACCAATGGCCAGTTCCAGCAGGCGCTGGCGCAGCAGTTCGAGGGAGATTTCACGCTCAGCTTCCATCTGGCGCCGCCGATCCTGGCGCGCAAGGATGGCCAGGGGTATCTGCTCAAGGCCCGCTATGGTGGTTGGATGATGACGGCCTTCAAGCTGCTGGCGCGCATGAAGGGCTTGCGCGGCGGCGTGCTGGACATCTTTGGGCGCACGGCGGAGCGTCGCATGGAGCGCGCCCTGATCGTGCAATATCGCTCTCTGGTATTGGGCCTGTTGCCGCGCCTGACGACTGACAATCTGCCTACCGCCATCGAACTGGCACAGTTGCCGCAACTGGTGCGCGGCTATGGTCACGTCAAGCAGCAGGCCGTGGAGCACATGCACGCCCGTCAGGCGAGCTTGCTGGCGGCCTTCGAACGGGCGGGCCAGCCCTCGGTGCCAGCGGCGGCCTGAGCCTGCTGTCTTGCTGCGCGCCAATGTCGCGCCGGTGACAACTGCCCGGCGCGAATTCCATTAAGCTAAGGCGCCAATGCAATGCACGCAGAACGACAATGAACCGGAGACAAGCATGGATTTTGAACTCAACGAAGACCAACTGGCCTTCCAGCAAAGCGCCCGCGCCTTTGCTGCCGGCGAGATGGCGCCCTTTGCGGCCAAGTGGGATGAAGAGGCGCATTTCCCCCTGGACGTGATCGCCAAGGCCGGCGAACTGGGCTTTTGCGGCCTCTATACCCCCGAAAATGAGGGTGGCCTGGGGCTGTCGCGGCTGGATGCCACCATCGTCTTCGAAGAACTGGCACGCGCCTGTACTTCGACTGCCGCCTATCTCACCATCCACAACATGGTCAGCTGGATGGTGGCCACCTGGGGGCAGGGCGAACTGAAGGAAGAATGGTGCGCGCAATTGGCGGCCGGGCACAAGATCGGGTCCTATTGCCTGACCGAACCGGGCTCGGGTTCGGATGCCGCCTCGCTCAAGACCACCGCGCGCCGGGTCGACGACTTCTATCTCATCAACGGTTCCAAGGCCTTCATCTCGGGCGCTGGCAGCACCGATCTGCTGGTGGTAATGGCGCGCACCGGCGGCCCCGGTGCGCGCGGCGTGTCGGCCATCGTGGTGCCCGGCGACACTCCCGGCATCAGCTATGGCAAGAAGGAAAGCAAGATGGGCTGGAACAGCCAGCCCACCCGCACCATCAGCTTCGACAACGTCAAGGTGCCGGTGGGCAACCTGCTGGGCGAGGAGGGCGAGGGCTTCGTGTTCGCCATGAAGGGGCTCGATGGCGGGCGCATCAACATCGCCACCTGTTCGGTCGGTGCGGCCCAGGCGGCGCTGGATGCGGCCCATGTCTACATCAAGGAGCGCAAGCAGTTCGGCCGTCCCATTGCCGACTTCCAGGCGCTGCAATTCAAGCTGGCCGACATGCAGACCGAACTGGTGGCGGCCCGCCAGATGGTACGACTGGCCGCCACCAAGCTGGATGCCGGCTCGCCCGAGGCCACCACCTATTGCGCCATGGCCAAGCGCCTGGCCACCGACCTGGGCTCAACATCTGCAACGAGGCGCTGCAATTGCATGGCGGCTATGGCTACATCCGCGAATATCCGCTGGAGCGCTATTTCCGCGACGTGCGGGTACACCAGATCCTGGAAGGCACCAATGAAATCATGCGCGTCATCATCTCGCGCAATCTGCTGGGCCGCGACACGCTGGACGACATTCGCTGAGCCACCCCCTTTCAAGGAAGAACATGAGCACCTATACCAACCTGAAGCTGGAAAAACACGGCCACACCGCCGTACTGACACTGTCCAATCCACCGGCCAATACCTGGACCCGCCAGGCCCTCTCGGACCTCACGCGCCTGGTCAAGGAGCTCAATGCCGAGCGCGAAATCTACACCCTGGTGGTCACGGGCGAGGGGGAAAAATTCTTCTCCGCCGGTGCCGACCTGAAACTGTTTGCCGATGGCGACAAGGCCATGGCGCGCGAGATGGCGCGCCGCTTCGGCGAAGCCTTCGAGACGCTGTCGTCCTTTCGCGGCGTCTCCATTGCCGCCATCAATGGCTATGCCATGGGCGGCGGTCTGGAATGCGCGCTGGCTTGCGACATCCGCATCGCCGAGGAGCAAGCCCAGATGGCCTTGCCAGAGGCGGCGGTGGGCCTGTTGCCGTGTGCCGGCGGCACCCAGAACCTGCCCTGGCTGGTCGGTGAGGGTTGGGCCAAGCGCATGATCCTGTGCGGCGAGCGGGTCAATGCCGAGACAGCGCTGCGCATCGGCCTGGTGGAAGAAGTGGTGCCGCGTGGCCAGGCGCGCGAACGGGCGCTGGCGCTGGCGCAGCAGGCGCAAAAGCAG
>NZ_BADI01000701.1:0-4890 GCF_000333555.1 Herbaspirillum sp. B65
CTTGGATGACCTTGTAGAGGCACTGGATAGTGCCGATATCGTTCTTACACCCCATCAGACAAGCCCAGAGCAGTCACTTGTCCCGTGATGGATAACGAAATATGCAGCCTTAAACACGGGATCTACAACCTTGGTTTGTTCGCAGTCGCTGCATCAGCGACAGGCCGCGAATTTGCTAATTGGTGGAGTAAGCGCGTCTATCATTTTTGCCGTGCTGACATTCCTAACGGACTGTTTACCGACCAGCGCTGGATCGACCTCGTCCCCGCATTTTTTAGTGGCGTTGCAATCATGCGCTCAAGCCGGCATAACGTTGCACCCTGGAACCTGACTACCCGTAAGCTGAGTGTTTCCGAAGCTGGACAATACTTGGTTGACAACGAACCATTGGGTTTCTACCACTTCACCGGATTTGATAGCGGCGCACATCGCATTATGGCGACTAAGAACGCTGAAAGTAATCAGGTGGTACATCAGCTCATTGAATGGTACGACAATGAAACGGCAGTTCTGGCCCAGGATCCGCTTGCTAACGAGCCGTGGGCCTATGGAACTTATACAGATGGCACACCAATCTCTAAGGCGCAGCGATTGGTCTATCGAGAAAGAACGGATCTCCAGGTTGCCTTTCCTGACCCATTTGATGCAACTACCTACCGCATCTGGTGGGATACTCAGGGCCGAGTTGAATTCCCTGATTTTTTCTGCGACGAGACGCATGACTCCGCGATAGCAAAACTTTCCTCCGGGCTGACACCCGGGTATAGGGGGGGGGAGAGCCGTGTCGATTGGGGGAAACTGTGTGGAATTTTGATGCAGTCGCTGTCTCAGCCAAAGTCTGGCCTCGAAGTCGGAAAGCGTGGTTGGGAAATTCTTAAAAATGAAGGCGTCTTTGGTTTAAAGCGCCGATTACTTAATTAACTATTCAGTCACAGGAGAATTTCATGAATAAAAGACTTATTCCTTTTGCTCTGTTCGTCGGTCTGCTTTTTGGGTGTGATGATGGTGGGGAATCTAACGCCGGCTCGGCAAAAGGCGATGCATCGAGTAGTTCTTATGCGCTTCCAACTGCATACGCAAGTCTTCCGAAAAAAAAAGGCGGGGCCTGTGATTTCGATCGGCATCCTTCTCAGGGTGACGACCGGCTTATTTCTGGCTGGGCGATGATCTCGGCCAAAGACGGGACTCTTGCTGAGGCAATGGTGCTTGGGTTTTCCTCTAACGGGAGTGAAAAATTCGTAGTCTCCCCCATGCTAAAGCGTGAAGACGTCGCCAAGTATTTTAATAACCCTGCTTTGATCGATAGCGGATTTGGTGTCTCCTTGAAGAGATCCGAGATTGCCGCCGGGGCCAAAGTAACGGTGTACCAAGTCTTCCAGGGAGCTCTTTACGCCTGTGATGTCAACGTTACACTTTGATCTCCAATCGCTAGGTGACTTGAATCGCCCCGGCTGCACTAGACACTTTCCAGTCTATTGAAATGCTGCTGTTCGAACTGTATGGGAGGAACGTTGCCGTTATAGGAATGGCGACGTTTCGGGTTGTAGAACATCTCGATGTAATCGAACACATCCGACCGTGCTTCGTTACGGTCAGCATAGATACGGCGCTTAATGCGCTCACGTTTCAAGAGCTGGAAGAAGCTCTCTGCCACAGCATTGTCGTGGCAGTTGCCGCGCCGGCTCATGCTGGGCACCAGACTGTGCGACTTCAGGAATGCCTGCCAGTCATGACTGCTGAACTGACTGCCTTGGTCTGAATGCACAATGACCTCCTGCTCCGGACTCCTGCGCCAAACCGCCATCAGCAAAGCGTCCATTGCCAAGTTGCGGTCAATACGCGAGCCCATCGACCAGCCAATCACCTGGCGTGAGAACAGGTCGAGCACCACGGCCAGATACAGCCAACCCTCGTGGGTGCGGATATAGGTGATGTCCGTAACCCATGCCAGGTTCGGCGCCGGCACGTCGAACTTCTGTTGTAGATGATTCGGGGCAATGACTGCCGGCTTGCCATAGCGCCCAGCACGACGGCGATAACCAGTCTGGGACTTGAGGCTTTCTGTGCGCATCAGGCGATAGACCCGATGCTTGTCACAACGCTCGCCCAAGTTGGGCAGGTCGGCCGTAATCTTGCGATAGCCATAGATCCCGCCAGATTCCAGCCACGATTGCTTGATGAGCGCCAGGAGCAGCCGGTTCTCCTTGGTCCTCTCGGATTCGGGTCGGGCCTTCCAAGCGTAGTAGCCGCTGGGATGGACGCGCATTACGCGGCACATCGTGCGAACGGCATGCTGGGGTTCGGGAGCCACAATGAATGCGTACTTTACCGGAACTCGTTGGCAAAGAACGCGGCGGCCTTTTTTTGGATGTCGCGCTCTTCGGTGACGCGTATGAGCTTAGCCTTGAGGCGACGCCTTGCTGGCAGGTCTGTGCCCGACGCTCCTCAGGCGCCAATGCGTACTTCTTAGTCAGTGAGGTGAGGTATCGTTTTTTCTTATATCCCTATCCTCATTCGGTATTTGCGCCTCTGCGCGCCCTGCGGATAGACTTCAGTCACAGCAGTTTTCGAGACGGAGATTGTTGTGTTGACCGCTACCACGGTCGATGTGTCTGGCAGTGATGTGCCGTACCCGGCGCAGTAATGGCAGACGCTATCTGAAACAAAAATTTTGGAGACAAGCAATGCACATCCGTTCGGCAGCTGAGCCTGCCGCAGCGGCGACGCCTACCGTAGAGGGCGATCGCAACTGCGCACAGGCTGCGACCCAAGTGAGCGCTCACTGGCCGGTCCTGCAAGAGGTATCACAGTCACCGCAGACACCCGGTTCCCCCGCGACAGACGGCTTGCCTACCGTCTGCGCACACTCTACCGATACAGTTGCTGACACTTCCGGGCTGGCGCCTGTCAGTCTGGACGACAAATACACCGCCACCGCAGGCAGCATCTATCTCTCCGGCATCCAGGCCCTGGTGCGCCTGCCGATGTTGCAGCAGATGCGTGACCGCGCCGCGGGCCTGAATACAGCCGGTTTCATTTCGGGCTATCGCGGCTCGCCCCTGGGCGGGCTGGATGAAGCGCTGTGGCAGGCCCAGCCGCACCTGGCTGCGCAGCGCGTGAAGTTCCAGCCGGGCGTGAACGAAGACATGGCCGCCACGGCCGTCTGGGGCACGCAGCAGGTCAAGCTGATCGGGCCCTCCGACTACGACGGCGTCTATGCCATGTGGTATGGCAAGGGGCCGGGCGTGGATCGCTGCGGCGATGTGCTCAAGCACATGAACCATGCCGGCACCTCGGCCCACGGCGGCGTGCTGCTGGTGGCTGGAGATGATCATGGCGCCTATTCTTCGACGCTGCCGCACCAGTCCGATCACATCTTCTCGGCCTCGATGATCCCCATGCTCTATCCCTGCAACGTCCAGGAATACCTGGACCTGGGGCTGCATGGTTGGGCCATGTCGCGTTACTCCGGTTGTGTGGTCGGCTTCAAGGCGCTGGCCGATACGGTCGAGTCGAGTGCTTCGGTGGATGCCAATCCGTTGCGGGTCGAGATCCGCTTGCCCACCGATTTCGTCATGCCCCCGGGCGGCTTGAATGCGCGCCTGTCCATCGACACCCTGGGCGTGCAGGCGCGCAAGCAGGAAGCGCTGATGCAGGACTACAAGATCTATGCCGCGCTGGCCTATGCGCGTGCCAACCGGCTCAATCGCGTGATGATCGACAGTCCCCGTGCGCGGCTGGGCATCATCGCTTCTGGCAAATCCTATCTCGACGTGTTGGAAGCGCTGTCCGAGCTGGGCATCGATGAAGCCTTTGCCGCCGAGATCGGCCTGCGGCTGTTCAAGGTCTCCATGCCCTGGCCGCTGGAACCGGAAGGCGTGCGCGAATTTGCGCAAGGCCTGGATGAAATCCTGGTGGTGGAAGAAAAACGCCAGATGGTCGAATACCAGTTGAAGGAACAGCTTTACAACTGGCGCGACGACGTGCGTCCGCGCGTGATCGGCAAGTTCGATGAAAAGGGGGAATGGGTGGCCCCGCGCGGCGAGTGGCTGCTCACTTCCAAGGCCGATTTCTCGGTGGCCCAGATCGCCCGCGTGATCGCTGCGCGCATCGCGCGCTTTCACACCAGCGACCTCATCAAGGCGCGCCTGGCCTTTCTCGATGCCAAGGATGCGGTGCTCACCAAGGCGGTCAATACGCCACCGCGCCCGGCCTACTATTGCTCGGGCTGCCCGCACAATAGCTCCACCCGCGTGCCCGAGGGCAGCTTCGCGCTGGCTGGCATCGGCTGTCACGTCATGGCCACCGCCATCTATCCCGAATTCAACAAGCTGACCACCCACATGGGCGGCGAGGGTGCGCCCTGGATCGGGCAGGCGCCTTTTTCCAAGGTGCCGCACGTGTTTGCCA
The DNA here is from genome assembly GCF_000333555.1 of Herbaspirillum sp. B65. Taxonomy (NCBI): domain Bacteria; kingdom Pseudomonadati; phylum Pseudomonadota; class Betaproteobacteria; order Burkholderiales; family Oxalobacteraceae; genus Herbaspirillum; species Herbaspirillum sp. B65. The sequence goes on from NZ_BADI01000701.1 coordinate 4,411, forward strand.
ATCTGGGCGATGGCACCTATTTCCATTCCGGTTACTTGGCTATTCGCGCCGCCGTGGCGGCCAAGGTCAATATCACCTACAAGATCCTCTACAACGATGCGGTGGCCATGACCGGAGGCCAGCCGGTCGACGGTACGATCTCGGTGCCGATGATTGCGCAGCAGATGGCGGCCGAAGGCGTGCAGCGTATCGCCCTGGTGTCCGAAGACATCGCACGCTATGCCGAGCGCACCCAGTTGCCGTCCATCGTCAGCGTGCATGATCGTCAGCAGATGGATGCGGTCCAGCGCGAACTGCGCGAGTGGCCGGGCGTGAGCGTCATCATTTATGACCAGACCTGCGCGGCGGAAAAGCGCCGGCGTCGCAAGAAGGGGCAATTGCCCGATCCCGATGAACGTCTCTTCATCAACTCCGCCGTCTGCGAAGGCTGCGGCGATTGCGGCACGCAATCGAACTGCACCGCTATCCTGCCGCTGAAAC
>NZ_BADI01000700.1:0-2328 GCF_000333555.1 Herbaspirillum sp. B65
CAGCGCATGATGGCTAGCGACGACACCGACTTGCCCGAACCGGATTCGCCGACGATGGCCAGGGTCTCGCCCTGATCGACGTGGAAGGACAGGTCGCGCACCGCATCGACGGTGCGCTCGGAAGTGGCAAAGCGCACGTTGAGGTGACTGACGTCGAGCACGCGTTGGGACTGTTGCATCTTGATTCTCTCCTGCCCGGCCGCTTCAGGCCGATTCTGCATAAATGGCGGTGACCGGGGCCAGCTCACCACGGCCATAGGCGCGGTACATGCCTTCGGTATTGAAGGGCAAGGCCAGGTTGCCGTGGGCATCGATGGCGATCACGCCACCGCGCCCGCCGACCTTGGGCAGGGTTTCGAAGACCACCGCATCACTGGCCTCCTGCAGCGACTGGCCGGCATAGGCCATGCGCGCGCCGATGTCGTAACAGGCCGCAGTGCGCATGAAGGCTTCACCGGTACCGGTGGCCGACACGGCCACGGTGGCATTGTTGGCATAGCAGCCGGCGCCGATGATGGGCGAGTCACCCACGCGACCGGCTTGCTTGTTGGTGATGCCACCGGTCGAGGTGGCCGCGGCCAGGTTGCCGAACTGGTCCAGGGCGACGGCGCCGACGGTGCCGAACTTGTGATCGGGGTCGATCGGTTCGGCTGCCTGCTGCGCGAACGAGAACGACGACGCATCATGGTCCAGCATGGCGCGTGCCTGGCCGCGCACGCGCAGCCATTGCTGGTGACGCGCCTCGGTATGGAAATAGTCGGGGCTGACCGTGACCACCCCATGGCGCGCAGCAAAGGCTTCGGCAGCCGGCCCCACCAGCAGTACGTGCTCGCTCTTTTCCAATCACGCGCGCGCCGCCAGGATGGGGTTGCGCAGCTGGGTGACACAGGCCCACGCGCCTGAAGCCAGGTCGGCGCCGTTCATCACGCAGGCATCCAGCTCATGCTTGCCTTCGCTGGTATAGACCGCACCATGGCCGGCGTTGAACAGCGGGCAGTCTTCCAGCAGGCGGACCGCCTCGGTCACCGCTTCCAGAGCCGAGCCGCCCGCATTGAGGACCGCCTGGCCGGCGGCGACGATCTCGGCCAAGGCCAGGTGATAGCGGGCCTCTTCCTCGGCGGTGAGCGAGACGCGGGTGATGGTGCCGGCGCCGCCGTGGATGGCAATGACGGGAGTACTCATGGATGGGACTTTCCTTTGGTAGAGACGCGTTTGGCCGCCGCCTTGGCCTTGGCCTTGGGCGGCTGACCGACCGGGCTGGTGCCGGCCCGCGGGTGCTGCTGGGCCAGATACAGCCAGGGCAATACGAATTCGGTCATCTGCGTGGCCGCCTGCACCGAGCGACGCGCGCGATGCGCCACCGCATCGCACAGCGCCTGGATCAGGATCAGTGCGGCAGCGTCGGAGGTGGGGGAGAGGCGGCCATCGGTCTGGGCATAGAGAGTGACATCGGCCAGCGGCACCAGGGGCGAGCCGGGATGGTCGGTCAGGGCCAGGATGCGGGCGCCCTTTTCCACGGCGCGCTGGGTCAGCCAGACGGTGTCGGCGGCATAGCGCGGAAATACCATCGCGATGACCAGGTCGTTGCTGTCGAGTTTGAAGAACTGGCGCGCCGCCTGCGAAGGGCCACCGGCCATGGCCATCGAGCTGACGGTACGCACATAGGGTTCCAGCGTATGCGCCATCAAGCCCGAGAGATAAGCCGAGGCGCCAAAGCCGGTGATGAAGACGCGCTGGGCCGAGAGGATCATCTCGACCGCCTGCTCGCAATGGTCAGGGTTGAGCATCCGGCGCGTGGCTTCGATATTGGCGATGTCGCTGTCGCAGGCCGCGGCCATGATCTCGGCGCTGGTGGCAGCGCGCTGCACCTGCTCGCGCAGCTTTTCCACCGGCGCCAGGGTGGTGGCGAAGTCCGACACCAGGGCCGCGCGGAAGGAGGCATAGCCATCAAAGCCCAGCGCGTGGGCAAAGCGGTTGGCAGTGGCCACCGAAATCCCGGCCGCTTCCGACAGTTCGTCGATGGTCATGGTGGCAGCGCGAAACGGATTGCCCAGCACGTAGTCGGCCGTCTTGCGGTGCGACTTGGACAATTGCGGATACAGCTTGCCCACGGCCTGGGCGATGGCGCCGGCCCCTTGCAAGCTGATGTTCTTCGGCTGTTGTGTCACCGTCCGCTACCCCGTTGTCGTTGAAAATGCGCCATTGATGCGCCACTAATGCGCTTGACTGCGCAAACGATTTAAATCATTTAAATCGTTTTGATCATTGGATCTGCGTTTGCCGATGGCCCTGCCACCGTGGTTTTTATCATCTTCCGGGACTGCCAGA
>NZ_BADI01000699.1:0-174 GCF_000333555.1 Herbaspirillum sp. B65
GGATGAAATGCACGCGGTCGCCGCCGACGCCCGTGCCGCCCAGCTCGACCTGGAAGGCAACGTGGTGCGCACCTACGTGCAGTTGGCCCTGCAATACGGCTTGCTGGACAACACCGAAGCCATGCTCAAGCAAGAGCAGAAGATCCTCGACCTGGCCCGCCGCCGCTTCAATGG
>NZ_BADI01000698.1:0-984 GCF_000333555.1 Herbaspirillum sp. B65
GAGTTGTGCCGCGACGTACTGGCCGAAGGCCTCTCTCACGCGCGCGACGGGGCCGACTGGGCGCGCCTGGTGGCGCCGGTGGAGCGTGCCGCGCGCGACTTGCGCCTGGCCTTCCCGGAGGAATCGATTCGCCTGGCGCTGAACCAGATCGCTCCTTCTGCCGCTTTCTTCCCCGCCCTCGATGCGCTCAAGGACAGCATGGACGACATGATCGCCGTGCTGGAAAAGCAGGCCGAGCGCGCCGAGACTATCGAGCAGTGCCGCGACCGCGCCAATGAATTGCTGCGTCAACTGGAAAACTGGGGCACGCCCGAAGAAGTGGCCAAGGCCCAGGCTGAAGCGGCAAGCAAGCCGACCGCCACGGTGGGTGAGCCAAGCGAGGGCGAGGGGGGCGAGTCGCCCCAGAAACCTTTTTATGTGCTGTGGGTGGAGGCTTTCCAGTCCTCGCTGCAATTGCATCGCACACCGCTGTCGATCGCGCCCATCTTCAACAAGCAGCGCGAGGGTACGCCGCGTTCATGGATTTTCACTTCTGCGACGCTGGCTGTGAAGAAAGACTTCAACCACTATGCCGCCCAGATGGGCTTGTGGAACGCTCCGGCCCAGTCCTGGCCTAGCCCCTTCAACTATGGTGAGCAGGGCATCCTGTACGTGCCGCAGCACCTGCCACAGCCCAACTCGTTTGAATATACCGACGCCGTCATCGATGCCGCGTTGCCCACCATCGAGGCCGCCGGTGGACGCTGCTTCTTCCTGTGTACCACGCTGCGCGCGGTCAACCGTGCGGCTGAACGCTTGCGCACCGAGTTCGCGGCACGCGGACATGACTTCCCGCTGTTCGTCCAGGGTGAGGCGGGACGGACCGAATTGCTGGATCGATTCCGTGCTGCCGGCAATGGCGTGCTGATCGGCAGCAAGAGCTTCTGGGAAGGGTGGACGTGCGCGGCGATGCGCTCTCGCTGGTCATCATCGACAAGCTGCCCT